>CAOKJJ010000243.1 GCA_948468465.1 uncultured Eubacterium sp.
CTTCTACAGAACCGGATGCTTCGGCAGAACCAGTGACTCCGGCAGAGCCGGTGATCCCGGTTGAACCGGAAGTCACGGAAGAACTGGAAACTCCGATTGAACCGGAAACCCCGGTTGTAGAAGTGCCTGACGAAGTAAAGGCATTTTTAGAGGCGGTAAGTAATATTCCGGAAATCAATGGGGACAATCTGGAAGAAGCCGGAAACCTGATCAATGCGGCAATTGATGCCTATGAAAGGCTGATTGACGCCGGGCTGACCGACTTCGAAGGTGTAGAAGCGGCTTACGCACAGACGGAGAGTGCGTTCCTTGCTGTTACTAAGGCATGGGGGCAGGACTCTGCGACCTTTGAGACAAAACCGATTCCAGGCACGGGTTTTGAAGGTACCACAGGACATGGTGTAACCATTGACCCCAGCGGAAACAGTTCCGATGGGTATATTGGCTCGAATGGAAACCTGACAAATAATGGTGGTACCATAACCAAAAAGGTTGGCGATGACGGATTTTTCCTGCGCCTTCCAACCAATACAATTGTGGGTCAATCCTGCGGCCACGTGGTAGCGCAGTACACTCCTGATAACTACGCAGTGATTAATGCTAATCTTGAAAATGAAAATGGTAATGTCTCTGTAGAATTAACGGGTTACAGTGTTGCCGAGAAGTTTGATAGTAAGAACCCATATCCTTGCATGCAGACAAACTTTCAGGCTGTCAGGCCCGGCATAACCACAGTGGAAATTGAGTACTATGTTAATTACCATGTACAGCATGAATCGGGGTACTGTAGCTGCGGCCGATACACAACAATCCCTTCAGATCATACCTGGCATAAGTATAAGGATACCTTTACCGTTGAATCTACCACGGATTACCGTCTGAATTACGATTTGAATGCAAGTGGTGCAACGGGCGGGCCGGGTAGTACCTTAAAGCCAAATGTGGCGGATGTTACACAGAGCCTTACGGTTTCCTCCGATCAGCCTTCCCGCGAAGGGTATAAGTTTTTAGGCTGGTCAACCAATAAAGATGCAACATCAGCGGATGTTGGCGTTGGCAGTAATGTTACTCTGGATTGGGAAACAGAGAAGAACGAAAAAGGCGATGAAGTCAGCCGTACACTTTACGCTGTATGGGAAAAAATTGATGATGATGGCGATGCGGATGCAGACGCTGATGCTGATGATGATGCCGATGCCGATGCAGACGCTGATGCCGATGCAGACGCAGATGCCGATGCCGATGCCGATGCAGACGCAGATGCCGATGCAGACGCTGATGCAGACGCTGATGCGGATGCAGACGCTGATGCTGATGCTGATGCGGACGCGGATGCCGATGCGGACGCGGATGCTGATGCGGACGCCGATGCAGACGCTGATGCCGATGCAGACGCTGATGCTGATGCGGATGCGGATGCAGACGCTGATGCTGATGCTGATGCGGACGCAGACGCTGATGCGGATGCAGACGCCGATGCTGATGCTGATGCGGATGCAGACGCGGATGCGGACGCCGATGCAGACGCTGATGCGGATGCAGACGCTGATGCTGATGCAGACGCTGATGCTGATGCGGACGCCGATGCAGACGCGGATGCTGATGCGGACGCCGATGCAGACGCTGATGCGGATGCTGATGCGGACGCCGATGCCGATGCAGACGCTGATGCAGACGCTGATGCGGATGCAGACGCCGATGCAGACGCCGATGCGGATGCCGATGCAGACGCTGATGCGGACGCGGACGCAGATGCTGATGCCGATGCTGATGCGGACGCCGATGCCGATGCCGATGCGGACGCAGATGCCGATGCAGACGCCGATGCAGACGCCGATGCAGATGCGGATGCAGACGCCGACACTGATGTAACGGATGTTCCTGATGGAAATGTACCCCGGACATACAGGCGGGGAATAAGCACCCTTGTGGATATGCTTTTTGAGGAAATTCCTGTGGAAGTTTTGGACGCGGACGTACCGTTGACGAATCTTCCTGATGAAGCTGTACCGTTGGCGGATATTCCCGATGAGGATGTACCGCTGACAAATATTCCTGATGAAGCTGTGCCACTTGCAGATGTTCCGAAAACCGGTGATAATTCCCGGATTTGGATGGCTCTTGCGCTACTTTCCGGCGCTGGTCTTGCAGGTATGTTTGTTAAGGATAAAAGACGCGAAGAAGAAGTGAAGTAAATAAATCATTGTTATGACTTAAAAGCAGCTCTGCGGTTCGGCTTGCCGACCGCAGAGCTTGTTACAGTCAAATATCATTTTTATAAGCGGAGGAATCTGCATGAGCAAAAATAACTCCAAAAGGAAGAACCAGTCTTCGAAAAACAAGACGGTTCTGACAGTAAAAACACGTAAGCATTTGCTCCTGACCGGCGCAGCAGTTTTGCTGTTAACTATAGCAGGGCTGTTCATTCAAACCCAAAGGCACACGATGTTCAACACGGAAGTTTATCAGGGAAAAATCGCGTTGTTGAAAAGCAATGTACTGGCAGAGGAAGAAAGCCTGCCTGCAAGTCCTGCCGGAGGACAGGCCGGGTATGCGGTATTTCTTTCTATATGTAATACCGCAGAGCGTGCCAGCGTTTTTTGCGGAACCGGGGTGACCCTGGAAACGGCATGGGATAATGCGGATAAAAAAGTTTTAAAATTTTTGGGACAAAGTAATTATGAGCCTGTCTGGGTAAAGGCAGACGTTGTCTGTTCCTCTGATACACTGGATGAGGCGGAATTTGCCCGGGATGTCAGGGCGGCCCGGCATGAATTTTACCGCTTCGGTGTAGCCTTTGATAAAAAATACGAAACTGCGCTTTTAGAAGCGGAGCTAAATGGAGCAAAAATCTTTGACTGTGAAAACGGCGGGATTGATTTGGAATATCTGAACCGGTATCTGGTCAAGGCAGAGCGCAGCCCGTTAGAAGAACTGCCTGCAGCCTATACGGTTTTTCAGTGTAAAGGCTGGTTTTGTGATGAAAACAATGCTGTCTATGTACTCAGCACAGATGGTCTGGATTATGGGAGGCGGCAAATTGATACGCTTGACGGGGCTTATGCAAAAGAGCTTATATTGAACGCTTCTTCCTTCCTCTTAGAGCAGACAGGTGAGGATGGTTCGTTTGTCTATGGCATATATCCCCGGTTTGACAGGGAAATTGAAAATTACAACATTGTCCGTCATGCAAGCACACTCTGGTCGCTGATCTGCCGGTACCGCTTATTGCCAGATGAGGAACTGGCGGAAAAAATAGACCGCACAATCGACTATATGCTTTCACAAATTGTTTATGACCCGCAGGGGCGGGCATTTCTTTATGAAGAAAAAGATGACGAAATCAAGCTGGGGGGATGCGGCATCGCTGTAGTTGCTCTGACAGAATATATGGATGCCTTTCAGAATGAAAAATATGTAGATATCTGTAAAGCACTTGGAGAAGGAATTCTTTCCATGCAGGATTCAGATACAGGCGGATATTATCATGTTTTGAACGGGGACTTTACCCCGAAGGAACGAATGCGCACGGTTTATTATGATGGGGAGGCCACCTTTGCCCTTTGCCGTCTGTACAGTCTGACAGGCAGCCAAATCTGGCTGGATGCGGCTCAAAATGCCGTAGAATATTTTATCCGAAAGGACTATACGCAGTATAAAGACCACTGGGTAGCCTACAGTATGAACGAGATCACAAAATATATAACAGATCATAAAGAGTACTATGATTTTGCCTTGAAAAACGCACAGGTAAATCTTAATACCATTTACGAACGCGATACCACGTATCATACATATCTGGAACTGCTGATGGCAACCTTCGAGGTTTATGACCGAATGTGCGAGAGAGGTATTACGGCAGAGAACTTTGACCTGCAAATGTTTTTGGATACGATTTATACCAGGGCGGACAGGCAGCTGAACGGATATTTTTATCCGGAATACGCTATGTATATGGATAATCCCCGGCGGATACTGGATACTTTTATGGTGCGGCACGATGGCTACCGTGTGAGGATTGATGATGTTCAGCACAACATTGGCGGTTATTATCTTTACTACAAAAATTATGAAAAAATGGTGGAATACGGACTGCTTAACGCCCGCGGCATAACAGCCCAAAGAGCGGAAAAGGATCAGAAAGGGCAGGGGAGAGCATGAAAAGAAACCGGAAACGTACCATATTGTTTATCCTTTTGACCGCCATATTTACGTTTAGTATAGGAATGTTTGTCCGTCAGCAAATTCTTTATAAAAAGAATATTGCCGGTTATGAAAAAGCGCGTCAGATTGCCGGTGTTTGGAAAAATCCGGATATGTGGTATGATCCTGAAGAATCTTCCGTACTGCCAGCAGATTTTCCAATACAGACAGATTTGGATTTAGAGGCCCTTCAAAGCATCAATCCGGATGTATTGGGGTGGATTATGATTCCTGATACGGAATTGTCATATCCCCTGCTTCAGGGGGAGGATAATCAATATTATCTTAAGAGGGACTGGACCGGTGCTTTGGATACAGGAGGCGCCATTTTTCTGGAAGTATCCAATAACCGGGATTTTTCCGATTTCCATACAATCATCTATGGACACCGCATGCGTAACGGTACGATGTTCGGCACTTTAAAATATTATAATAGCCCGGACTTTTGGCAGGCGCATCCCAGTATATATATTGTCACTGAGAGCCATATCCGTCAGTATGACATTTTTGCCGCTTATGAAACTCCGGTGAAAGGGATCGTATTCCAACTGGAACTTACGGGCAGGGAAAAGGAATTGATACAGTTCTGTGTGGAAAACAGCGATATTCAAACCGGACTTGTGCCGGAAGAAGGCACTCAAATCCTGACGCTTTCAACCTGTTCGCAAAATGGTTATTCGAAGCGCTGGGTAGTACAGGGGTATCTTGTGGAGACTTATGAATGGTATGGCTGAGCGTTTACGAGTATGGTTACGGGAATGCTAAGAAAATTTTAAAATAGTATTGACATTTAACTGGCCGAATGATACAGTAATAAAGCATGCGGGAATCGCAGAGATATGAAAGCAGAGTATCCACTCTCACCCTGTGGCAATAGAGCTTACAGGCGTCCATATTTTTTTATCTTTTACACGGCGTTGCGGATGTGTAAAGAGATGAGCTGGAATTTGGTGGATAGTTATGCTATCCACTTTTTTTATGCGCAGGGGCGTGTGAGAGAAACTTTAAGAAACCCGCAAGTCGGCCATAGGGCCTGAAAAGTTGTAGTTTGTTTTATGTAGGGAGGACACAGCCATTAGCGAATTATTCATTAACGAACAAATCAGGGATAAGGAAGTACGTGTTGTCGGAGAAAACGGAGAGCAGTTAGGCATCATGTCTTCAAGGGAAGCACTGCAGATGGCGGAGGAGGCAGGCGTTGATCTGGTCAAAATTGCGCCTACGGCGAAACCGCCTGTATGTAAGCTGGTTGACTACGGGAAATTTAAATATGAACAAACCCGTAAAGAAAAGGAAGCAAAGAAAAAACAGAGAACCATTGAAATCAAGGAAATCCGTCTGTCGCCAAATATCGACACGAATGATCTTAACACGAAGGTTAATGCGGCGAGAAAATTTCTCTCCAAGGGCGATCGGGTAAAGATCACACTCAGATTCCGTGGGCGTGAAATGGCACATATGGCAAACAGCAAGCACATCTTGGACGATTTTGCACAGGCACTTTCCGATATATGTGTTGTAGAAAAGGCTCCTAAAGTAGAGGGCAGAAGTATGACAATGTTTTTAACTGAAAAGCGTTAGCCTGCCAGTTAAAATAGATGACAGGGAATGCCTGTCGGCAGAAATCAAATATTAATATACAGGAGGAATCAGTTATGCCTAAAATGAAAACAAAAAGAGCTGCTGCAAAGCGTTTTAAAGCTACAGGAACAGGTAAATTAAAGAGAAGTAAAGCTTATAAGAGCCATATTTTAACCAAGAAGTCGGCTAAGAGAAAGAGAAATTTAAGAAAACCTGCTATCACCGATCAGACCAATGTAAAAAACATGAAGAAGGTAATGCCTTATTTATAAAAAGATAAGGTACATTCAATGGTTTATTTCAATTAGATTTCAAAGACATTTATCAATTTAAGGAGGATTAGATATGGCAAGAATTAAAGGCGGTATGAATGCCAGAAGAAAACACAATAGAGTATTAAAGCTTGCAAAAGGCTACAGAGGAGCACGAAGCAAGCAGTACAGAGTGGCAAAACAGGCTGTAATGAGAGCATTAGCTTCTTCTTATGCAGGACGTAAAGAGAGAAAACGCCAGTTCAGAAGACTCTGGATTGCACGTAT
>CAOKJJ010000244.1 GCA_948468465.1 uncultured Eubacterium sp.
GAAGAGGCGAAAAAGACAGCGGAGGAGCTTGCTGGGAAGACCGGCAGGAAAGTGATTGCGATTCAGACGGATTGTACGGATAAGGACCAGGTGGACGCAATGGTGGAACAGGTCGTCAGGGAACTGGGAGGGCTTGATTTCTGTCATAACAATGCGGGGATCTGCATCAATGCCCCGGCGGAGGAAATGACCTATGAGCAGTGGAACAAAGTCATCAACATCAACTTAAACGGCATATTCCTGACGGATCTTGCAGCCGGGAAATATATGCTGGCGCATGGGGGAGGGTCTATTATTAACACGGCTTCCATGTCGGCGCATATTGTTAACGTGCCGCAGCCGCAGTGCGCGTACAATGCATCCAAGGCTGGCGTGATCCAGCTTACGAAGTCGCTGGCAATTGAATGGGCAAAGCGCGGCGTCCGTGTAAACAGTATCAGTCCGGGTTACATCGGGACAGAGCTGACGTTAAATTCTCCGACTCTGATCCCTTTGATTGAGAAGTGGAATGCGATGGCTCCGCTGGGAAGAATGGGAACGCCGGAGGAACTGGAATCCATTTGTGTATATCTGGCCGGGGATACGAGCACATTTACGACGGGTTCGGATTTTATCATTGACGGTGCGTTTACCTGTTTCTAAACAGACGGTACATACATGCATATGCGGCATCCATAAGAAGTTCCGCGGATGCCGCGGCTAAAAGAAAGGAGAAGCATGGAAGCAAAAAGATTGATTGTAAATGGGAAGACGGCGCTGGGGATTGAGCTTGGCTCTACCAGGATTAAAGGCGTGCTTATAGATTTTAAAGGCCAGGTTCTTGCGGTCGGGATTTATGACTGGGAAAATTCCTTTGTTGATAATATCTGGACATACAGCCTGGAGGAGATTCATACAGGGATACGCAGGTGCTACAGCTCCCTGCGGGAAGAGGTGGAAAGAAAATACGGCGTTTCCCTGCAGAATATCGGCGCTATTGGCATCAGTGCCATGATGCATGGATATATGGCGCTGGATAAGGATGGGAAACAGATTGCCCCGTTCCAGACGTGGAGGAATACAAATACGCAGAAGGCGGCTGATGAACTTACGGAGCTGTTTGATTTTAATATTCCGCTGCGGTGGACGGATGCCCATTTGTACCAGCGTATTCTTGACAGGGAAGAGCACGTGGAAAAATTAGATTATGTGGCTACGCTGAGCGCCTATATCCATTGGAAACTTACCGGAAAAAGGGTGATCGGCATTGGTGACGCGGCAGGCATGTTTCCCATTGACTCTGATACACATGATTATCATGCGGGAATGGTAAAGAAATTTGATGATTTGCTGGAGCCGTTTCATTATCCATGGAAAATGAAAGATATCTTCCCAAAAGTGCTTGTTGCAGGAGAGAATGCGGGGGCGCTGACGGAAGAAGGGGCGGCATTTTTAGATGAAAGCGGCACCCTTCGTGCAGGAATCCCGCTCTGCCCGCCGGAAGGGGATGCGGGGACGGGCATGACTGCCACGAATTCCGTTGCTCCCGGAACGGGGAATGTATCGGCAGGTACAAGCACTTTTGCGATGATTGTGCTTGAAAAGCAGCTGAGCAGGGTTTACAGGGAAATTGATATGGTGACAACGCCAGCTGGATTTCCGTGTGCAATGTCACATGCGAATAACGGGACCTCCGACCTGAATGCATGGATTGATCTTTTTAAACAATTTGCAGATCTGATGGGAATAAAGACGGATACAGGGGAGCTGTTTACAAAGCTGTATACGAATGCTTTAAATGGCGATCCGGACTGCGGAGGGCTTCTTGCATACGGTTATTATTCGGGTGAGAACATTACCATGCTTAACGAAGGGCGGCTGGCTTTCCTGCGTACAGCTGAAAGCAGGTTTAACCTGGCGAATTTCATGAAGGTTCATTTATATACATCCCTTGGGGCTGTCAAGATGGGGATGGATATCCTGATGGAGGATGAGAAGGTAAAAGTGGAGCGGATCATGGGGCATGGCGGCTTTTTTAAGACAAAAGGAGTCGGGCAGAGATACCTGGCGGCGGCAGTCAACGCACCTGTTACCGTAATGGATACGGCGAGTGAAGGAGGCGCATGGGGCATTGCGTTGCTGGCGGCATATATGATAAATAAGGAAACGGGAGAAAAGCTGGAGGATTATCTTAACAACCGGATTTTTGAGGAGCTTTCCGGTGAGACTGTAATACCATATGCAGAAGAAGTGGAAGGGTTTAAGATTTTCATGCAGCGTTACAAAGCAGGGCTTGCCATTGAAAAATCCGCGATAGAAGCGATGGACTGGTAGGAGGAAGGAGAACGATATGGGAAAATGGGGAAAACGCATTGGATATGGAATCGGGGATCTTGGGTGCAACCTGGTGTTCAGCACGATGGCGTCCTATCTTATGGTTTTTTATACGGATGTGTTTGGGATTACCGCGGCGGCGGCCGGCACGATGATGCTGGTGACAAAATTTATCGACGCGTTTACGGATACGGGAATGGGGTTAATCGTTGACCGGACGCATATGAAATGGGGACAGGGCAGGCCGTACTTTTTGGTGGGCGCCGTGCCGTTTGCGGTCTTTACATTTCTGACTTTTTATATTCCGGACTTTGGAAGCGGCGGGAAGCTGGTCTGGGCGTATGTGACGTATTGCCTTCTATGTACGGCGTATACGGTTGTAAACATACCGCTGAATACAATTGTGCCAAGGCTTACCTCTGACATTCACGAACGGGATGTCCTGGTTTCCACAAGAATGGTCTGCGCAATGGCCGGAACGGCAGTCGTTATGTCCATTACGGAGCCGCTGGTGCGCTTTTTTGGCGGGGGAAATGAGGCAAGAGGCTATTTGATTACAATGACGGTATATGGCATTGCCGCGATGTGTATCTTTTTTGTAACATTCGCCAGTACGCAGGAGGTGGTTCCGCCTACCGTCAACCAGAAGCATTCCTCGCTGAAAGAGGATTTTAAGGGGCTTACCGGCCAGGCATGGATACTGTTTCTGCTGAATTTGTTCTATTTTTCCCTTTATGTGGTAAGGAGTACGACAGTCATTTATTATTTCAAATATAACCTGGACAGGACGGAGTGGCTGTCATTAGTAGGGATTCTGGGTATTTTGTCAGGGCTGCCGATGCTTCTGCTGCTCCCGGCACTGGAAAGAAAGTACAGCAAGAGGAGCCTGATGTTTTTCAGCATTATTTTATACATAGCCGGAGATCTGCTCATTTACATCGGACGGAATCAGACGGTATGCCTGCTGGCCGGACTGGTCATTACCGGACTGGGGATTTATGGCATTTTCGGGATTACGTTTGCCATGCAGCCGGATGTCATTGATTATTCGGAGTATAAGAAAAATGCAAGTGTGGCAGGCCTGATCGCGGCATTCCAGGGATTTTTTGTAAAGGGCGGAATGGGGCTTACAAGTTTTATCATCGGCGCGTTTTTAAAAAACGGAGGGTATGTAGCGAATGAGGTCCAGACGGAGAAAGCGCTTTCTTATATTGAGATTTGTTTTATCTGGATTCCGGTTGTTTTATGTATATGCATCGCAGCGCTTACTTATTTTTATAAACTGGACGGCCTGCGCGGGGAAATGACGCGTGAGCTGGAAGCTCGGAGGGTGAATCAGGCAGATGGAATATAAAGGTGCAATTTTTGATATGGATGGCCTGCTGTTTGATACAGAACGCGTTTATCAGCAGACATGGCAGGAAATTGCCTCAGAAAAGGGCATCAAGCTGGACGGCAGCTTTGTGAAAGCCATTTCGGGCACAAACGGGCAAACGATGTGCCGGGTCATCGAACGGTATTACCATGTTCCGGATGGAACAGCCATTATGGACGAATGCATGGGGCGGATCAGGAAAAAACTGTCTGTCCATGTGCCAGTAAAAAAAGGCGTGCATGAAATACTGGATTTTTTTCAGAAAAAAAGAATCCGGATGGCAGTAGCAAGCAGCAGCGCCGTCAGTCAGATTGAGTCCAATCTGGAAACAGCAGGCATACGGGGGTATTTTTCTGCTGTCGTCAGAGGGACGCAGGTCCGTCGGGGGAAGCCGGAGCCGGATATATTCCTCTGTGCGGCAGAACAGATTGGCTGCGCGCCGGGTGAGTGCTTTGTGTTTGAGGACAGCGAAAATGGGATAAAGGCGGGCCATGCGGCAGGGTGTACTGCGATTATGGTCCCGGATCTGATGGAAGCATCTTCTGATATTCTGCCGTATTGCGGGAAAATCTGCAGGCGGAACAGGAAATAAATAGGATATTGCAGGGGTAAAGCGTGGCTTAATTTTATCAAATGTGCGGTTATAAATTGTGCAAGATTACAGTAGACGGTATATCTCCGTAGGTGTACGCAGCACAGGCGAATATAGCGCAAAAGCAGTATACGGCAGACAGTATAGGATTCTTATATCATAAATGCAGAAACAAAAAGTCCTTGTTATCTTACACAGATGGCAGGGGCTTTTTTGTGAATTCATTATGTACAGAAAACATTTTTTTAAAGATATGAGACATCATATCTGAAAGTTTATAAGAACTTCTCAAATATTAGAAAAATGCTATGCAGGAAGACAGTAACGTGATTCGCATTGGTTCGTTGCCTATCACTCCAGCACAGCTTCTTATGGAACTTTGGCCGAAGGTTCATACTTTGTATCCAGACATCAAATTTCAAATCAGAAATATTATAACCTAGAGGTATAAACTCAAGAACAAAGTGAGACTTCTTTTGAAGACTTGCTTAATAGCAGAAAGCCTTTTGAGGCAAACCGAAGGAGCAGAAAAAACTGTGCAGGCAAAAACGCAGGTAAATGAACCATACACAACAGATACGAAAATAGTCGAGGTGCTATCTGAAAATCCTTTATTTATAAGGGATTCAGAGTTTCGCAATTACCTATTAGATGGATTAATTGAAAGGAAGGGATTTTATGATAAACTACAAGTATGTTGTGGATATATAGCGTGCAGAAGAAATGAAAAACAACATTGAAAGCTAAATTGATTTTGAACCAGATAAGGTATTCAGTAAGATATCTTGGTAGATAGGCGATATACGGCGGTATATGGAGATGAAAATGTCAAGGTGAAGAAAGATGCTTGAAATCCTTTATTGCATTGAAGGTACGTGAGCATTGGAATCTGGGCCTATCACCAATAGCTGATTTACAGCTTACTCTTGAGGAAAATGGCATTATTGTAACAGGATTTGATACAAATGATAGCAAAATCGATGCCTTTAGTCAAAGAACACTCATTGATAATGGGGATGTGTTTTTTATCGCTGTGGGGCAGGGAGAAAAGCCCAAGGGCCGAATTTTTTTTGATATGGCTCATGAGCTTGGCCATATCTTACTACATCCATGGAGTGAGAGCTTAGACTTAATTGGTAAAGAAGAATTCAAAATGCGGGAAACTCAGGCTAATATGTTTGCCAGCGCATTCCTTTTACCACAAGAGTCGTTTATCCAAGAAATACAGGCATACCCAACAGATCTGAATTACTATTTACATTTGAAGAAACGGTGGAACTGTTCAATGCAGGCAATGATTTACAGAGCCCATCAGTTGAAAACGATAACCGATAATCAGCATCAATATATGATGCGTCAGGTTTCTAAGAAAGGCTGGCGTACGAAAGAACCCGGAGATACACCATACTATCTAAATGAGAATATTTTTCAGGGGGCGATCGATGTGCTGTTTGAGGCAGGATATCTAAATTCAAATACTTTGCTCCGTTTGTTCAAAAAATACGGTGTAATAATGTACCCAACTGATATTGAAGAACTTCTCCACTTGCGAAAAGATACTCTTAAGGTAGAAACGATTAGCCCATTGAATATCATTCAGCTAAAAAGACCTGAATAACAGAATTTCATTAAACATTTGAACGTGAAAAACGGAAACTGTGTGTCTGTGAAGCTGAGTCGGCATTAAGTGCACAGGTTTGATCGTCAAATAATGAGACATATTGATTTGTGACAACGGTGTTGACACAAGTTTGAGAGGTGGTGGATTCTTGTGAAAAATGAAATATCAGAGGCAGGCAATCTCATTCAGATTATCAGCCAATCAAGGCAGAATGCTCTGAAAAAAGTAAATGAGGAGCTGATTCAGATGTACTGGAAGGTAGGAGAATACCTGAGTACAGAATCCAGGAAAACATCATTCGGAGATGCTTATATAGATACAGTGGCGGAAGAAATCCAAAATGCATTTCCTGGGATTAAGGGATTTAACAGGCGTGGTCTGTATCGTATGAAGAAATTTTATGAAAC
>CAOKJJ010000245.1 GCA_948468465.1 uncultured Eubacterium sp.
AAAACAATTTCTTATGCAGGGCAACGCAGTGATAAATATGGTAAGCACCCTTGCGAGCCTGCTGGGACCTGTAACAGGCGGCGTTCTGTTCGGCGCGTTCGGGATAATGCCCATTCTTTTTATAAGTATCGTCTGCTTTGTTTTTTCGGCGGTTATGGAAATTTTCATACATATCCCTTTTGAAAAAAATACCGACGGCAAAAGCATTTTTGGTGCGGTAGGTTCCGATCTGTCGGACAGCTTCAAATTTATTAAAAACGAAAAGCCGATTTTTATTTCGGTACTGGGGATCGTCGCGCTGTTCAATCTTATATTGTCGGCAATGATGCTGGTAGGTATTCCCGTAATTGTGGTGCAGATTTTGGGCATGTCCGATACTGCTATCGGGATCACACAGGGCGCAATGGGTCTGGGAGGACTTGCGGGAGGAATTATCGCGGGTGCAGCGGCGGGAAAAATCCGTCTTAAGAACGGATATGTATTTTTAATCATATGTTCGCTGGCGGCGTTTTTTATGGGAATTTCAGTTCTTGAAGCAATACCGAAAAACATCGGATATTTCCTGATAACCGCCATAAGTTTCGGCGCAATGTGTGCTTCTGCAATGTTCAGCGTATCCATGATGACAGTGGTGCAGCAGCAAACGCCGCCGAATCTCCTCGGCAAAATAATGGCTGTGGTTATTGCCGTGTCAGGCTGCTCCCAGCCTGTTGGACAGGCGGTTTACGGAGTGTTGTTTGATGTTTTGGCCGGCAAGCCGTATTTGATAACGACAGGCGCAGCGATTTTGGCTATGGCGGTTTCGATGTACTCCAAAAAGGTTTTTGCGGCTCTGGAACAACAATCAGCTATTCACAGTTTTTAGGTTTTATTATGTTTCTTTTGTGAAAGGTATGAATGGAGCAATTCAATGGAAGAAAAATCATTTAAGAAATATATCATTTTGTGGTTCAGTCAGAGCGTATCGGGACTTGGAAGCTCTATGACCGGGTTTGCGCTTATTTTATGGGCGTATGGACAGAGCCATTCTGCAATGTCCGTTTCGCTGATGTCCTTTTGCAATTATGTGCCGTATGTGTTTTTAAGCCTGTTTGCCGGAAGTCTCTTATCCTGCTGATAGATCTGGCGAGTTTTGTCTTTGCATTTTGCATACTGCTGTTCTATATCAAAATTCTGGAACAGGTGCAGAACAAAGCATACAGTTCTCCTTTTGCCGGGATCGTGGAGGGATTTGATTTTCTGAAAAAGGAAAATACGATTCCGGCTGGCATTATCCTTGGAGGCTGGCTGGCGGATTATGTCTTTGAGCCTTTTATCGTTTCCGGCAGCCGGCTGGCGAAGATGCTGGGGACAATCGTAGGGAATGGCGCAGGGAGCGGCATGGCGGTAATGTTTTTGTGTACCGGGATATGCGGCTTTGTGGTGAGCGTGGCGTCCTGCTTCAACCGGGAAATAAAGAAATTAAGTTGATGAATATGACCGTCTAAATTTCAGTAACAAGGATTTCAATCTGGACAATATAGTCCTCAATGTTGTCAATGACAGTTTCATTGATGCCCATTTCATAAGAATATCCATGAAGAACCAGATTGTGCGTTTGTGCGTATGCAAAAATTTCTTCATATCGCTCAGGTATTTTGTCCCAGCTCCCTTTATGGAAAGCCCGCAGATATTTCCCGCCGGGAGTTGTGTGCATGGCTGACTGGTATGTGAGAAAAGGAAGTTCAATAAAAAGCGTGGAATAATCATCAAAGTTGCCGTTCTGCAGGCTGGAAATGGAAATCATGGAGCCGTAGGAGGCGTCGTGAAGGCGTCCGAGATGGTATTTTTCCGTTTCGGCAGTAATCAGCTCGACTTCTTCTTCAAAGGAAGTGTCCGGGGGCACATCAACCGTTACAAGAAAGCGCTCCTTCTGCTCGATCATACGGATTTCGGATAAATCCATTGTCATCAGTGTAATCATATGCCGGCGTTGTGTACACAGAGTCGTCCGGATTGCCTGCAGGTGCATGAGCTGTGAATCAAGGTCTGCGATTTTATCGTCCAGCAGATTTTTTAAACTTTGGGCAGAACGGTTCTTCATAAAATTCTGTATTTCGTGAACCGGAACTTCCAGTTCACGCAGCAGCAGGATGGTTTCGAGGACAGGACTTTGATGGTAATTATAGCAGCGGTATCCGTTTTCGGGGTTGACGACAGCCGGTTTGAACAGTCCGATTTCATCATACCACATCAGAGTCTTTTTGTTGATGCCGTGCATGGCTGCGAACTGGCCGATTGTGAGAAGTTTATCATTCTTGTTCATGGTCACCTCATAAAAATTTGAATATTGTATTGACTGAACAGTTACTGTACGGTTTATAGTATCATACACAGGAAACAAATACAAGATGAATGGAGGAAAATTTATGGAAAACTCAAATGTATATGAAAAACCTGTAACATTAAAAAATATCCTGAAATTTGCCGTACCTACTATTGTGATGACAGTGTTTATGTCCTTTTACACAATGGTAGACGGTCTGTTTGTTTCGAACCTGATTGGGACAAACGCTCTCTCGGCAATCAATCTGACGGCGCCTGTCATCCAGCTTGTCACGGCAATCTCAACCATGCTTGCCACCGGAGGAAGTGCGGTCATTATGAAAAAGATGGGTGAGCAGAAAACGGATGAGGCAAAGGAAGATTTTACGTTCCTGATTTTAGTAAATGTCATTGTTGGGATTGTCATGTGTGTAGTTGGATATCTGGCAATGGATCATATTTTTGCAGGCATGAACCTTTCCGCAGATGTAGAAGGGTATTGTGTGGAATATTTAAGCCGGTATCTGGTGTTCACGGTGCCGATCCTTTTGATGAATAATTTCACACTTTATATGATTGCCAGTGAAAAGGCAAACCTTTCTTTGGTCTGCTCTGTAACAGGTGGTGTCCTTAACATGGCGCTTGACTATGTGTTTATTGCCGGATTCGATATGGGGATCAGCGGCGCTGCAATTGCAACGGGGCTTGGATATTCCGTGACGGCGGTTGTGGGATTGTTTGTTTTCAGCCGGAAAAAGAGCCTGCTTCATTTCAAAAAGCCTGTATTCCGATTCAAGGTTCTTGCGAATGCGGCTACAAACGGCTGCTCGGAGATGGCGACTGCGCTCGTTACCGGGATCATTACAATGATGTTTAACTGGACGATGCTTCATTATGTGGGAGAAGATGGTGTTGCCGCTGTTACCATTATCATGTATGTGCTGATGTTTGCAAGCTCTTTGTATACCGGGTATTCTTACGGTGTCGCTCCCATGCTGAGCTTTTATTATGGGGAGCAGAACGATGAAAAATTGAAAAAACTGGTTGCGCTGAGCATAAAGGTGATCGCAGCGATCTCCATGGTCACGGTTGCGGTTTCTTTTCTGCTGATAAGACCGCTGGTATCCGTATTTGCCCGGCCGGATAATCCGGTGTATGATCTGGCAGTGACGGGAAACAGGATATGCACGCTGGCATTGTTTTTTATTGGATTCAATATTTTTGCCAGCGGGATGTTTACCGCATTATCCAACGGGATTGTTTCGGCTGTCCTTGCATTTTCCAGATCGTTTGTATTTATGCTGATTACGATGATTGTGCTTCCGCTTATTTTAGGGGTAAATGGAATCTGGCTGGCAACTCCTGCAGCAGAATTGATGGCGCTTGCATTGTCCGTTTTTATGTTCTTAAAATATAGGAAGAGGTACGGTTATTAAAGAGGGCGCAATGGGTGAGCAGAACGTGCTGAAAATGCGGCAGAGAAAGTAAATGGAGGCGCATCGCGGGGCCTCTGCCGGTTATCCGGAAAATACAATGGCGTCATTTGAGGGCGCGAAGGATTTTGGGGCAGACTGGATGGAACTTTGACAGCAGGTTTGCAGGGGAAAGGGCGCCGCTTCTGTCAGAGGTGATCGCATTTGCGAACGGATCAGTGTGTCGTTACGTCTCAGGTATATGATGTGCTGGAAAAAATGAAATTATGTTTGTCTCACGCTTGGTAAAAGGAGCATATAATAAGTACAGGAGCGGCATCATTTGTAATGGATTTCATTCCATTCACAATGATGCCGCTGGTAGTTATAATTGAAAATCTTTTCTCGGATGCTTTGTAGTGAGGATATCTCTCTGTTTGGACATGGCGACATGTGTGTAGATTTCCGTAATATTGATCGAACTATGTCCCAATATTTCCTGAATATACCGGATATTGACATCGGCTTCCAACAGACTTGTGGCAAAAGTATGGCGGAACATATGTGGCGTGATATGCAAATCTATTGCCGCAAGGGATGTGTACTTGTTAATCATTCTGCGGACAGCCTGATCCGACAATTCTCTGCCATTCTGATTTGCAAAAAAGTGCCCGCAGCTTTGTATTTCCGTTTGGAAATCCGTTTGATATCGCTCTAAAATGCTGACAACATCATCATTTCCAATCTGTACCTTTCGTTCTTTAGAGCCTTTTCCATAGATTAATATGGTCCGGTCGTACAGGTTTACACTTTTTACATTCAGGGAACAGAGCTCAGAGATACGCATTCCGGTGGCAAAGAGCAATTCAATCACGGCGGCGTCCCTTAATGCATTGCGTTTCTGATAGTCTGTTTTTGCATCTGCCATCTGTTTGTAGATAGTGGACAAAAATGTTTCGACCGTATGGAGCGGAATTGTTTTGGGCAGCAGTACGGGTTCGCGAAATTTAACCTGTATTTTATTAAAAGGATTCCGTTCGACCAGGTCCCGGTATTCAAAGTAGTGGAAAAGGGCTTTTAACGAAGCAATTTTTCTTTTTACTGTCCGGGGTTTGTATTGCTGGTGGAGCCAGATAATAAAGCTCTCCAGCTGCTTCGGGGTAATCTCTGGAACGTCTGCCGGCCGGATATACCTGCAGAACTGGGACAGGTCGCTCCTGTATGCCCGCAGTGTTTTGGCATCCAGTCTTTTCTGATTCTGGCAGAAGTCCATGTAGTCAGCTACCTTTGACTGTAAATCGTTCATCATCAAAATCTCCTTATCTTTTGTATTTCAAGATATATCCTACATAATTTTTGGCAAAAATGCACCAGCCATATCGTGTTCTGCTGTTTTTCAAAGCCAGTGGAGCCTTGTGGGAGGAATGGCTGGAAACAGCAGGTATACGGGGGTATTTTTCTGCGGTTGTCAGCGGGACGGAAGTCAGGCGCGGGAAACCAGAGCCGAATATATTCCTTTGCGCTATTTTTTAAATATGGTATATTCAAAAAAACTGAAATTGCCTATTGACCCTCACGGACCGTCATGGGTTAGAGTGGATATATCAGGAACAGGAGGACGAATAGCTATGAGGACAGTAAAAGAAGTATCAAATTTAACAGGTATCAGCGTGCGTACGCTCCATTATTATGATGAAATCGGACTGTTAAAACCGACTGGCAAAAGTGAAGCGGGATACCGGCTTTATGACGATAAGGCACTGGAAACATTACAGCAGGTGCTGTTCTTCCGTGAGTTTGATATTCCTTTAAAAGAAATCAAAGCGATTATGGCGAACCCGGCTCTTGACAGGAATCAGATTTTACAAATGCAGAGGAAAATGCTGACAGCAAAAAAGGAGCGTATGGAACGCCTGATTGCCAGCATTGACGACATCCTGAAAGGAGAAAACAAAATGGATTTTGCAGTTTTCAGTAAAACAGAGATTGAGGAAATGTTCCAGACAACGCTGGAACATATTCCAGAGAACATGAGGAACATCGCGATAAAGGAATTTGGCAGCATCGAACGGTGGAAAGAGCATTATATGGAAGTCGTATCTTCTGAAAAAATGCAGAAAGGCTATGCAAAAGTAATGGAATGGTATGGCGGAAAAGATAACTATTTATCTGTCGCCAAAAATCCCATCATCAAAGAAGTCGCAGAAAGCTACAATAAACGAATAGAAGCAATTTTGCAAAAACTGACTGCCAAACGGAATTGTGCCGTGGATTCTTTGGAAGTAAAAGAGATTGTCGGGGAATACGGCTTTGTTATGAAACAGTTCTCACAGATAAAAGAAGAAAAAGGATTCATGCTGGCACAGGCACAATATTACCGTAACGAAAAAATCAGGCCAATGACAGATGAAAAGTATGGAGAAGGGGCTTCGGATTTTTTTGCACGGGCGATGGAATCTTTTTATGGGAAAGAATAATTAACCTGAATTATTCACGGCAGTATAAACTCACATAAAATCCGCCGTAGTTA
>CAOKJJ010000246.1 GCA_948468465.1 uncultured Eubacterium sp.
TCACAATCTCCAGCAATTCTTTACTCATGCTAACATCTCCCATCCATTCTTTTAAGATCTGAATATTTGCCCTGAATGCTACTTCAAGAACAGCTTCTGCATATTCCCTGTCCAGTTTTCCAGTAAGCTGCCGCATTTGCTCCATTAGATTTTGTAAATCCTGCTTTTCCAGCTTTCCTGACAGTGCCCTGAGCCAGACGTGCAGTTCTGGCTTTAGTTCTTTTGTAACGACAATCTGGGCTGGAAATAGTATATTGCCCGTGATGTAATAGATGCCTTTAAAGGGGCTTGATACCTGATAACCGTGTTCCTGAAAATACGCAAACAGACCGGACGGTTTATTATCACGGACAAATGTCATGGTTATATCGTTTTCGGCAATGGCGTCAACCGTTTTGCCGTAGGATTTATAGAGGCAGGCATAACCTTCCACTTTGAAAAAGACGTCTATGTTCAGGCTGTCAACAGGGTCTTTGTATTCTATAATGTTATGGCCCCTGAAAATGCAGCCGATTTCATTGTTGATGGACAGGTCTGCCTGATTTTTTGTGATCAGAAGGTCTATGGCCAACGGCTTCATGTTCAGGTTATATTCCCTGTCGAATCTCAGGCTGTCCCGGCAGTCAGCCATTTCCAAATTCATGGCGGCAATAAATGCCGGATGCCACTGTATTTTTGTATTACTCATATGAGAACTCCTTTATCGTATATCGATTATAGCATATTTTTTGTGATGTTACAAACTTTATTGCATATTTGTTTTTATAGTAATATCAAATTGGCAGTTTTAGCACGCCCGTGTTCTACAAAAATTATACAAAACTGCTGGCTGGAAATCTTTCTATGGGAGCCGCGGGATTGAATGTACACTGCCGGCAGGCAGAACCTTCTGGCGGGCTGCTTTGCCCTGGACGCTGTCCTTAAGGAAATAAAAACCGGGGACTGGAAGTCTTCCGGCATACAGCGGGTAGTGCTGAAGACAAGGGACAATTATCTGTACCAGGGGGGCTGGCGGGCGTCTTTTCATATGGGAGATGCATGAGTGGATGGTCAAAAACGACGGCACAATTACGGAAAGGGCGAACCGGGACCTCTGGGAAGACATGGCGGATACCCTGAATGAGTATAGAGACAGAGGCATGAAAGTGGCGGCGCAGTTACTTCACCAGGAGAAATACCCTATCCTCAGTACGCTTGAGGCAAACCCGATTACGCTTGCGCTGGAGGCGTCAAATGGGACAGACCTTATGAAAGACAGATGGTTTGAGGAAACTTTCGGGGGTGCTGGCAAAAAATGCTGGCCGGAAGCCGGGGCATGAATTTTGTAAATTTGTGTGGCTGCCTTTTGGAAAGTATGGTACAATGACTGGTAACAGGAGCGGGCATGTATGATGGAAAATATAAAAAGCGTCATACAGCAGCGGCCGTGCATGGCTAATCCTGTGCGGCCGTCCTGTTCCAAAGAAGATACAGCCAGATACAGGAGGAAGATCATGAAAAAACTACGGTACACTTTTAAAACTGACACGCTGTTCAAGATGCTGTTTGTAAAGTATCCGGAACTTTTGAAGGAACTGGTTGCAGAACTTCTCGGGATTCCGCTGGAAAGCATTGAAACGTTTACCATAAAGAATCCGGAAATGCCGCCGGAAAACCTTGGCGACAAGTTCTGCAGGCTGGATATCAATATGACAGTGAACGGCCAGCAGGTCGACCTAGAGGTGCAGGTCAGCAATGAGGGCGATTACCCGGAGAGGGTGATGTACTACTGGGCGAGGGAGTTTTCATCAGCGCTGCTTACCGGGCAGGGCTATTCAGCACTGCCGCGCACAATCGTTATCAGTATTATAGATTTTCCACTGTTTGAATGTGAAGAATACCATTCTTTCTTCCAGCCGCTAGAAGCCACGCGCCATACACTGCTGTCGGATAAAATGGGGTTCCATTTCTTTGAGCTTCCAAAGCTGCCGGATGATGCAAACCAGGAGGATATGCTGCTGCTGTGGCTTTCGCTGTTCAAGGCGGATACGGAAGAAGAACTGGAAAGGATTAAGGGAATGGAGGTGCCAGTTATGAGCCAGGCGATCAATGCTTATTATACGATTACGGCTTCGTCAGAGTTCCGTGAGAAAGAACGGCTCCGGGAAAAAGCAAGACACGATGAGGCACAGGCATTGTATAATGCAAGACGAGAAGCAAAACGGGAAGCAAGACGTGAAGAGAAATTTGAAATTGCAAGGAAGCTTATTAAGCGTAACAGACCAGTTAGTGAAATTGCAGAAGATACAGGACTAATGTATGAGGAAATAGAGCAGTTACGTATCAGGATGTGATCAGGCACACAGGGCTTGGAATATATAATTGTTATAATTCCAGGCTCTGTTCTTAATTCAAGAGTAATGATTAAGCTGCCAGATGTCGGCATATGTTTTTTTGATCTGCTCTATTGATAGTGAATAGATAACGTATAACTAGTACAGCATTGCAGAAATTAGAGTATGTGACTGCTTTGGGCGTTTGCGTCAGCAATCTGATATTTTTCTATGGAATCTGATAGAAGTAGCGCCGTAAAATGAGTAAAATAGCAATATCGTTCACAGAAACGTTGATCCGGCCGGGGTTGCTGCAACAATGATACAATAACAAAATGTTATAGAAAAAAGGAGGAATTAGATGCAGAGCATACATTATATAGATCAGGATGGGACATTTTCTATCGAGCAGCCGGAAAATTACAGTTATCTGTATTTTCCGATTGCCGGGGAGGATGGTTTAAAAAGCTCGGTAACACCGAATCTGGGAGGAGACATAAAGATCAACCAGAACGCATTTCTAATGGAGCCAGTCAGTGTGGAAAATCTGCATAATAACCGTTCCGGCAGAAATTTCTGGTGCAGGATGGCGGATGGCTGCTGCTGGTCTGCCGTTGGGGCATCCGCAGAGCAGGAGAGCAGAAAATTTACAGATAAACAGGATGCAAGTGTGCTGCGCGCAGGACTGATGTGGCATACGGTGACAAGAAAATCTGTGCGGCATACGCTGGAAGCAGAAGTGACGTCTTTTGTGCCGCTGGAACATCCGGCGGAGGTTATGCGGGTTACGCTGCGCAATACGGGAAGTGAAGCGCTGACACTGACGCCTGTGGCGGCTGTGCCGATTTTTGGCAGAAGCGCGGACAATATTCGTGACCACAGGCACGTGACATCGCTGCTGCATCGAATTTGGACGACGGATGACGGCGTCTACGTCCGCCCGGCACTGTCGTTTGACGAACGTGGTCATCGGAAAAATGAGCTGATTTATTTTGTATGTGCAGCCGGCGCGGACGGGCAGAAACCGTGTGGGTTTTATCCGGTGACGGAAGATTTTATCGGTGAAGGCGGCAGTTATACAAATCCGCAGAAGATACGGGAAAATGCTGCTGGCGAAGCTGCCGGATACCGGACAGAGGGGAAAGAGGCCGTAGGTGGTATCCGTTTTGATGAAATCTGCATTGCGCCAGGAGAACGAGCTGAATATACGGTCGTTATGGGCATTACGGACAGGGAGGAACAAATCGGGGAAATTATGGATGCGTTTCGGACAGCAAAGCAGGTAGATGCTGCGTTTTGCCAGATGAAGCAGTACTGGCAGGAAAAAGTAAATGTCCGCTACCATACAGGAAGCTGCACGTTTGACCGGTTTTTAAGATGGGTAAGCTTCCAGCCGCTGTTAAGGAGAATTTATGGCTGCTCGTTCCTTCCGTACCACGATTATGGCCGGGGCGGCCGGGGCTGGCGGGATTTGTGGCAGGACTGCCTGTCGCTGCTGATGATGGATCCGGGCGGCGTGCGTCAGATGATCGTGGATAACTGCGGCGGTGTACGCGTTGACGGTACAAATGCTACGATTATTGGATCCGGGCAAGGGGAATTTATTGCAGACCGCAATGGCATTGCGCGTGTCTGGATGGACCATGGGGTATGGCCGTTTATGACGATCCGGCTCTATATAGACCAGACTGGGGATGTGGAGATTTTAAGGGAAAAGGCTGTATATTTTAAAGACGAGCAGATAAAGCGGGGCTGTGGGTTGGATACGCATTGGGACAGCACGTATGGCGTACGGCAGAAAAACCAGAACGGGGAAATTTATGAAGGAACCGTGTTGGAGCATTTGCTGCTGCAGATGTTGTGTGCTTTTTATGAGGTCGGAGAGCACAACCATATTCGCCTGCGTGGCGCGGACTGGAATGATGCTTTGGATATGGCGCCGGACCGTGGTGAAAGCGTGGCGTTTACGTGTGCGTATGCAGGAAACCTGATGCATCTGGCGCAGATGCTGATGCAGTTGTCTGAACGGTTTGGCTGGAAGCAGGTAGAGTTTATGGAAGAGATGGGTGTGCTGCTACAGGATGAAGCAGAGGTCTATGACAGTATTTCGGTAAAACAAGAGCTTTTACGGCAGTATGTGCAGACAGTCAGCCACCAGGTCAGCGGCAGGCGTATGTCTGTGGATGTAAATGAGCTGGCGGAAAACCTAAGGCATAAAGCAGAATGGATGCAGGAGCATATTCGCAAAACGGAGTGGATACAAGGGGATCAGGAAGGTTGGTTTAACAGCTACTACGATAATCATGGAAATGCCGTTGAGGGGTATTGCGGCCAGGGTGTGCGGATGATGCTGACTGGCCAGGTGTTTGCGGTAATGAGCAAAACCGCGGATGACCAGCAGACAAGGCAAATCTGTAAAAGCGCGGATCGGTATTTATATGATGCAAAAGCAGGGGGATACCGTCTCAATACGAATTTCAACGAAGAAAAATATGATATGGGAAGGATGTTTGGGTTTGCCTATGGGGAAAAAGAAAACGGGGCAGTCTTTTCGCATATGACTGTAATGTACGCAAATGCGTTGTATCAAAGAGGATTTGTAAAAGAAGGATTTCGTGCGCTGCAGACGCTGGCGGATACGGCGATGGACTTTGCGGTAAGTAAAATCTATCCGGGCATTCCGGAATATTTTAACCGGGACGGAAGAGGGATGTACCATTACCTGACAGGCGCAGCGAGCTGGTATATGCTTACAATGGTAACGGAAGTGTTTGGGGTGCGTGGAGAGATTGGCGATCTTCTCATACAGCCGAAGCTGTTAAGCGGGCAGTTTGATGAACAAGGCTGTGCAGGTATTGCGCTGACATTTGCAGGCCAATGCTTTGAGATAACGTTTGATAATCCGCACAGGCTGTCCTATGGGGAATATGAGGTACACGACGCTGTCTGCGATGGCACATGCCTGGCTGTAAACGGTGCGTCTGCGGTTATGGAAAGAAGCCGGATCCAACAACTCCAGGACGGCGTACATAAGATCCGGGTTACGTTGGGAAGGCGCCAGCCAAGCGGCGGCACACAGTAATATGTTTCACCAGGAAGTACGGTAAAATTTGTCACGGTATTTTTTGGGAGTCAAACCGACCGATTTTTTAAAAGTCTGGATAAAATGGCTTTGTGAGGAAAAAGCCAGATAATTTGCAATTTCGATCAGACTGTAATCGGAATATTTCAAAAGATGCTGGGCTTTTTCGATCTTTTTTTCGCTGATATAGGTGCTGATTGCCACACCAAGCTCTTGTTTAAACAGCCGTGATAAATAACTGGTGGACAGGCCTGTATAATCTGCAAGCTCTTCGATGGTAAGGCGGCTGTTCAGGTGGCTGTAAATATAGTCCATACAGCGGATAACGGGTTTTGAAATCACACTTTCTTTTTTCAAGAGCAGCATTTTGCCTGTATAATCCAAAACCATGCTGTCATGCAGCTTGCAGATGGCCGGGATGGATGTACAGGCATCCATTTTTAATATATAGAAATCACTCAGGCGGTACGCCTGTTCCAATTCCATACCAGCCTCCACGCAGTGGCGGACAATCATCGCGACCGTTACGACAAAATGATATCTCATGTTAGTAAGCGGGTCAGGAGAAAGTACACCCATGCCATTCGGGCTTGCAAACGTATTCTGGAGGCAGTTTTCCTGCACAAAATTAATATCGCCAGAGCTGACGGCATGGTAAAACGCATATTCTTCTTCTAATGGGCGGTGCGCAAGGCAGTCTTCGGCGGCCAGAAGCTCCTGCTGCTGCCATTCTTTTTGCAGATCCATATTCATTCCTTTCTGAACATTAGAGCGTGTTTGAAAAATCATTCCTGCCATCTGCATTCCCCACTTTGCGTGATA
>CAOKJJ010000247.1 GCA_948468465.1 uncultured Eubacterium sp.
GCATCCTGCAATACTTTTGAAAAGTTGATGCTTTTTTCTTCACAAAGAGTATTCAGCCACATAGGGATGCTCAAAGTCTTTTTTACTGCCTTGTCGCTGTGCTGTCTTGCGTATTCGGTCATATCCACCAATACCATATTGACAAAAGCGCTTTCCGCAGCGGATTCCATTTCAAAATCTTTCAGGATGGCAGCAGGATTGATTTCGCCTAATGAACTGGGAGCCGGTAGGGGATCGCCGTCACGCAGAGCAGTAAACAGATGCAGGCCGCAGGCATCTTGAGCCATGCGCATAGCGTCCGCCACATTATCCCCAAAAGTTGCGAGGTTTCCCAAATCAGGGAAAACAACTGATATTTTGCCCTCTTCCTCATAAAAAACAGCCGGGTATACATAATTCATAAATCATTGCTCCTTTCTGTGTAATCTATATTATTTCCAAAGGGCAGGGGTATTACACCTCGCCTGTTTGCATATGGATTTAACAACACTTTTCGGAATGTCACCGGGATGATTCGGGACGCTTACTTTTCCAGACTTTGTTGGGTGTTTATATTGGTAATGCGAGCCGCTTACGTCTGACACGTACCATCCATCATCCTTTAGCATCCGGTCAGCTTCTCTGAATCTCATGTATGTTTCCTCCTTATAATAATATAATAACACGTATTTTACGTATTTTCAAGAATAGATAACATCATAAAAAATACGGTCAACGCAGCAGACCAGAACACACAATATGTTGATAAGGCAAAAATAAAAATAAATATAAAAATTAATAAAAGTGGTTGCTATTTTTTTATTATACGAATATACTATACATAGTTAATGCCGTTGGCTTAACAGGAGGTATATCTCGACCTTTAACAGAGACAGTTATAAGCGGGCATATCTCAGCCCTAAGCGAGACAGTTACAAGTGATTGTTTCGCCGCTCAAAGCGCGAGTTTAACAATGGGACGGATTTTCCGTCCCTGTTTTTATAATAGAAGGATATGACTTTGACAATAAAAATATATGAAGTTAATCCCAGATATATAGATTACCTAATTCCCTTTGCGCCACATTTGTTTCAAAACAAACAGCCCGGACAACGCAATGAGAGAAAATATATCGGCATCGTTCTAATTGTAAATGGCATGAATTATTTCGCACCATTATCTTCTTTTAAAGCTAAGCACAAAAAAGTGAAAAAAAGAAAGGCAATACAACAGCACTGGCAAAAAGATGCAATGATTTTAGTTTACTAGAAGACAAAAATAAGAAATTTCAATCAGAATCCCGCTGATGGGACAGTTGCTTAACTCACGATGGAAAAAATAGAACGAAAAGGCCAATATCTTTTCCCACCGTAAAGAAGATATGGCCTTTTCGCTATGGCAAACCAACCGCTTACACGGCAATTGTCATCATGCCTTTTATATGCAGTTTCTTACGTTTTCCATTTTTATCAATAAAATTAATATAATATGGATAAGCCGCAATCTCCAAAATCTCTCCCTGCTCTTTTCCCTGTGCCTGGTTTTCTTCCACACAGTCCATATCATCAAGATCTTTTGCCTGGTAAATCTCACCTACCTGCAATTCGTCCCTGCAGTAAAATCCAATCGCCTCCAGATACTGATTTAACGCAGCCAGCAGCTTTTCTTCAAACTCAGCTTTGCCGGATTTCATCCTGCGGTATAACGCTTCTACCATTTTTGCGATCAAATCTTCCTGTACGACACGGACAAATGCCTGCAATACATCTTCCAGCTCAGATTTCGGCGTAAACTGTCTGGCAGTTGCACGGATATCCTTCTGATACCGCTGATACATTTTTTTATATGGATCATAATCAGCAACAGATTCAAAAAATCTGTCCAGTACGGCAGTATTTGCGAATCTCGTTACCATAACCTGAATATTGCCGGCTGTGATCGTATATTTATCCTTATTTTCGGTAATTACAAACGGATTTTCCACACCATCTTTCTGAAGCATGTTTTCTAAAGAGCGGTCTTTCATCCGATTCAGCAGGTCTCCGATCTTATCATTCGCCTGAACAAGCTTTTTCGACAAATGAAACGCTTTGCGTTTTTCTTCCTCATAGTTTTTATTCGTCGTTTCGTATGCCTGTTTTGTGTCATCCAGTTCTTTGCGCACAGCTGCCAGCTCACTTTCATATTCTGCGTTTTTGCGTTCCAGCGTATCTATGCGTGCCTGCAGGTCATCGACATTCGGCGCATCCGGATCCGGCGCGTTCATTGCTTCCAGATATGCATAAACATCGCGGATTCTGGCTGCCAGCATCTGATTTCCTTTTTTAATCTCTTCTTTCTGCTTTTCAAATTCCTGTCCGATCAGCTGTTCGATTTCCTGCCCTCTGGACGCGGCATCTGTCTCCATCTGGCTGATCTGCGAAACGATCGTTTCACACTGGGAAAAAACAGACTCACACTGCGTGGACACCTTCTCAATGGCATCTTTATTCTCCCGAAGCTCCTGATAAGAATCACTCATGTTATTATCCAGTACTTCCTGTGTATCCAGTGTCTGCTGTACTTTTACGAGAATATCCCGAATACTTTTCTCATTTTTTTCCGATCTTCTGTTATAATGATCTACCAGCAGACGCAGCAATCCGTTGCATTCATCTGATAATACATATTTCAGGTTCTTCCAAAATCCCATTTTATCATCCTCGCTTTCTTATCTGCTCATGTTCGACATAAACTGCATTCATTATATCGGACAATCTGCTTAAAATCAATATTTTTCATTCATTTTTACAGATTTATAGGCAGAAAAAAGCTGGAAAGATGACAATGCGAATCATTACCTGTTCCTTGTGTAATTCCCAAAACTTTTCCTTTCATGCAGAAAATTCTTTTTCGTATCCGGACGCATGCGTTCTCCGATTTCCTCACCAAAGCAGGAATTGGCGCATACCGTACAATACCTGCCATAGCGGATCGGCATCCCGCACTTTTGGCATTTTAAGGCGAACGCGCTTCCCGCTGGCAGTTCTGCCGTTCCGCGCTTTAACAAAATATCTATCTTTTCCCTGCTGACGCCTGTATCTTTTGAAATCTGCACTACCGGCGCAGGCCCGTGCTTTTCAAAGTATTTTTTAATCTTTCCGTAATCATCCAGCAGTTCGTGCCCGCATGCCATACAGCGGTATTGCCCAATCCCCTTATATTCTAAATCCCCACCGCACACATCACATCTTCCAGGATGGTCAAATACCAGTTTTTCGAGATCATTGCTGCCCATAGTTTCTCCTTCCATTTCTGCATAAAATTTGTGAATCCTATTTTTTCGGAACGTGAAAAATCACAAAATTTCCCTGTATCTGTCTATTCGTCCATGATACAGGGAATGATTGAACGTCTTTATATTCAAAATATGCCGGCTTACTGCAGCAGGCTTAATAAACCCTGCGGTATCTGGTTTGCCTGTGCCAGCATCGCCTGTCCTGCCTGTTCTAAAATAGAATGCTTTGTATAATCAACCATTTCCTCTGCCATATCCGTATCCCGGATTCTGGATTCGGAGGCCTGTGAGTTTTCCGCAACTGTTTCATTCAGCCTGTAAGCGTGTTCCAGCCGATTCTGAATAGCTCCCATATTAGACCTTGCATCAGACACTTTTGCGATTGCATCGTCGATAAGATCTACCGAATCCGGATCATAGACTGACTTTTTGATAACGTCGCCTTTTTGCGGTGCCGGAAAAGGTTTTGTGTAAGTCGTTGTCTGATAGGTATATGAAACTGTACGTACATCATACTCTGCCGGAACTCCTGCCTGTGCCAATGTCTTTTTTTGTTTTGCCTCTCCATTAATATAATCCGTATAATAAATATACACAGGCGGTTTGGCAGGCGTTTTAATATACGATTCCTGGCGCGTGCCTGTAAGTGTCTGCACCTGTCTGGAATCATAGTACTCCTGCAGCTTTTTTTGGTATGATTCGCTGTAAAACTCCACTTCATTATATTTATTAATATGGTAGCTTGTAATGCCAAGCGCACGCAGCGTTACATCCGGAAGATGAATGGGAATGGAATTCGGCGACAAAGCTCCGCATTCAATCATTGTAGCGGATACTACGTTTGCTGTTTCCCCTTTTTTTATCATGGTCGAATCCAGCAGATATGTCACATCCGCAGTTGTACGGATACTCGTATCCGCCACCGTTCCATCCGGTTCTGTCCCTCCCATATTTGTTAATTTCGTTGAATCACGGAAATCATACACATATAAGCTGTATGGATCCCCGTTAACCTTCATGACTCTGTCAAAATGAACGCCATTCGTTGTCCTTTCCAGTTCTTCTACAACCTTGTCCCGAAGTCCTTCCGCAATTTTTTCCGCAAGCGCCTTTACTTCCGCTTGTTCAGCTGGTGAACCCTGCGTTCCTTTTTCATAATCGGCGCCATATTTACTCATAACATCTCTGATTTCGTCAAAATACCCAAGATCTGTCAAATTCACATTTCCGCTTACGTCTGTAACCGCATTTTCTGCCATTGAAAATGATTCCGTCGTCATCGCAGGTTCTCTGCCTGCGAACTCTATACTGTTCATATATTGGCTGCATGTACCGCAGCAAAACGATATTTTGGAGCCAATCAGATCAAATAAACTATTATACAAATCCAGTGCATTATTTGCGCTGTTTATCAGACCGCTGAAACTCATTTTTGCAGATGGATTATCCGCGATTGTATCTGTCCATGCCCCTCCGTAATTATAATTCTGTGCCTCCAGATTTGGATCTTTCGCTCCATAATATACATCCGGTGTTCCTCCTGGTTTTGTTACGAGCATATGATCCGTTGCCTGCCCGCCCTGCGTATAACCCGGATGAACCGTCAGTTCTTTATCCATATTATTATAAAGCCATGCCGGAACCGATCTTGTCATTGTCTGTCTGACCTGAATGCCGATTTCCTCATCTCCGGTAATCTGCATCGTCGTAACTGTATCTCCCATTAACAGCTCTTTTGTATTAAAAGTCGTCGTTTCCGCAATTCTCTGCAATTCCTTCAGAGACTGGCCGATTTCATCCTGAATCGCATCTCTGTCCTCCTGCGTGTTGGTATCATTATACGCCTGAATCGACAATTCCCTGACACGCTGCAGAACACCATGCATTTCCGACATCGCGCCATCGGCGGTCTGCACAAGTGAAATTCCGTCTCCGATATTTTTTGTTCCACGGTTCAGCCCGCGAATCTGCCATCTTAATTTTTCAGAAATCTGCAGTCCTGCAGCATCGTCTGCACTCCTGTTAATCCGATATCCGGAGGCAAGCTTTTCGGTATTTTTTTCTTTTCCTTTTTTGGTAATATTCAGCTGCCGGTCCGAAAACTGTGATATTAAATTGTGAGCAATTACCTGCATGTTATCATCTCCTCCTTGAGTCCTCCATTCATCCCTGTACTGCATGTTATCCGCAGCAGCTCCTACGAACTGATCCGGTATTTTTTATCAATGATCTTAAAAAGTATACTTTTCCAGACGTAGATGAATTGCTATAAAATTACATATTTTTTGAGTGTATAGTTGCTATATCGGACATTTCGAGAAAAAAAGTTAGTTTTTTATAAAAAATTTTTAAAGCCTATAAAAGTATACCTTTTCAGACAATTTTTAACCTGAGACTGCTTTTTCATATTTCACTGCTTTACTGTAAAATGTTTTTGGATTCATCGCACATAGTTCCGCTGCTTCGCGCATGGATATCTTTCCGGCTCTCCACTTTTGATCCAACTCCATAAAATTATCCGGCACAGGCATCGGCGGCCTGCCAAACCGTACCCCTTTTGCCTTTGCAGCCGCAATCCCTTCCGCCTGCCGCTGCCTGATATTCATCCGTTCATTTTCTGCTACATAACTCAGCAGCGCCAGTACAATATCACTGATAAACGTTCCCAGCAGATTTTTTTCGCGCCTTGTATCCAAAAGGGGCATATCAATAACAACGACATCCGCTCCCTTTTCTTTTGTAATCATTTAGGTAATTGCGAAACTCTGAAACCCTTATAAATAAAGGATTTTCTTTGTCA
>CAOKJJ010000248.1 GCA_948468465.1 uncultured Eubacterium sp.
TGAAAGGCGGGCGGGTATCTTGTACAAAAGGTGAACAAATGTGGGATTACCTGTATGCAAAAGATGCTGCAAAAATGATGTATTTGCTTGGAAGCTGCGGGGCAAGCGGCAAGACATACTGTCTTGGAAGCGGAGCGGCAAAGCCGCTCAGAAACTATATAGAGATGATAAAGGCGGCTGCAAATCCCAATGCGGAAATAGGCTTTGGGGATATTGCTTATTCTGCTGGCCAGGTGATGTACTTATGTGCAGACATACAGGACCTTAGGAAAGATACCGGTTATGTCCCTGACTATACATTTGAAGAAGGGATAAGGGAGACGGTAGAATGGTGCCGGAAAAATCATGCTTAATTTGAAAGGATCAGAACAAATGAAAATTGCAATTGCGGGAACTGGTTATGTAGGATTGTCGCTCGCTGTGCTTCTGGCACAGAACCACATGGTGGAAGCGGTTGATATCCTGCCAGAGAAAGTAGAGATGATTAATAAAAAAGTATCTCCGATACAGGATAGAGAGATTATGGAATATCTTACAGAAAAACCAGGAGCAGATGGAACGGTCCATAAGCTAAACCTTCATGCCACACTGGATGCCGCAAATGCATACCGGTCTGCAGATTTCGTAATTGTGGCAGCTCCAACCAACTATGATCCGCAGAAGAATTTTTTTGACACAAGTGCAGTGGAAGAAGTCGTGCGGACAGTGACCGATGTGAATAAAAATGCTGTCATTGTAATAAAATCAACCATACCTGTCGGATATACGGCATCGCTCAGGGAAAAGTTCCATACAGACCATATTTTGTTCAGCCCGGAGTTTTTAAGGGAATCCAGGGCGCTTTATGACAACTTGTACCCGTCGCGTGTCATTGTCGGATATCCGGATGAACGTATGGAGGCTGCGGCCAGACAGTTTGCGGATTTGCTGATAGAAGGAGCAGTAAAAAAAGACTTTCCGGTGCTTTTGATGGGAACGACAGAGGCGGAAGCAGTCAAGCTGTTTGCGAATACATATCTGGCACTTCGTGTAAGTTTTTTTAACGAACTGGATACGTATGCGGAAGTAAAAGGTCTGAACACGAAGCAGATGATCGACGGCGTATGCCTGGATCCACGAATCGGCAGCTGTTATAATAATCCATCTTTTGGATATGGCGGGTATTGCCTGCCAAAAGATACGAAACAGCTGCTTGCAAACTTTGCAGATGTACCGGAAAACCTGATTCGGGCAATTGTGGAATCCAATCGTACGAGAAAAGATTTTATATCTGAACAAGTATTGGAACTGGCAGGCGGTTATCGTGCATCTGCCTGTTATGACAGACGAAAAGAGCGAAAAGTGACAGTCGGCATTTACAGGCTGACAATGAAATCGAATTCGGATAATTTCCGTCAGTCATCTGTACAAGGCATTATGAAGCGTATCAAGGCAAAGGGAGCCTGTGTCATCGTCTATGAGCCGGCATTGTCTGAGGATACGACATTTTTTGGAAGCAGAATTATCAATGATCTGGAACAATTTAAACTGCAGTCAGACTGCATTGTGGCAAACAGGTATGATAAAGAGCTGGAAGATGTACGGGATATTGTTTATACACGTGATCTTTATGGAAGAGACTGAAAGAGCGATTGTTTTCAGAAAACGCATGGGAGTATATCGTTTTATGAAAAAAGAGGGAAACGGGTATTTCTGGAATTCCATAGCCGGGTTGCTAAATGCAGGAGAGGCGGTAATATTATCGATGGTCGTAACACGGACGAATGGATTGGCAGACGCCGGCATACTGTCCATGGCGTTTGCTGTCGGTAATTTGATGATGGCAATTGGAAAATTTGGCGTAAGGAGCTATCAGGCAACAGATGTGGATGAAAGATTTTCTTTTTCCGATTATTTTTGGGCAAGAGTTGTCACCGTTCTTTTTATGGCAGCTGCCAGTTTTGGGTCTTTACTTTATAATGTATGGGGAAAAGGATATGGAAGCAGGAAGGCGACGGTTATCCTGGCTGTCTGTTTTATTTATCTGGTGGAGTCAGTGGAAGATGTTTTCTGGGGATTGTATCAGCAAAAATATTCTCTGGATACAGGGGCAAAACTTTTTATCATCCGTTGGTGTGCCATTCTTGGAATAGGTATTCCGGTACTTGTTTTCTGGCAGGATTTGCAGATGGCTGTGATTTTGGGAGCGGCTGCCAGCGTGGTAATTTCTGGCATTTCAAATGCAGTTGTCTTTCCGAAGTATCAACAAAAGATCGGTCTGGTAAAAATAGGAGCTGTTCAGCGTATTTTATGCCAATGTTTTCCTTTGTTTCTTGCTGCATTTATGACGATTTATGTGGTGAATGCTCCGAAATATGCGATCGATAAGTATTTGCCGGAAGAAGTGCAGGCATGTTACGGATTCATCTCAATGCCGGTATTTGTAGTAGAGCTGCTGAATGGATTTTTATACCAGCCTTCACTCGTACAGATGGCACTGGAGTGGAAAGAGCAAAGGATAGACAGTTTTTGCTGGAGAATCAGGAGGCAGTGCTTACTTTTGGCAGGCCTGACAGGGGTATGCCTGCTGGGAGCCCGTTTATGCGGGATACCGGTGCTGTCGGCAATTTACGGTACGGATCTTAGCGGGTATCAGCTGGAGATGCTCGTATTGCTTTGCGGCGGCGGGATGCTTGCATATGCAGGCTATTTTAGCGTACTGCTAACAATTATAAGAGAGCAGAAGACCATTCTGTATGGTTATGCGGCAATATCAGTATTGTCGTTAGTTTTTTGCAGTCGTATCGTAAGGCTATTTGGGGTAATGGGAGCTGCTGTATTTTACACATTTTTAATGGGGGTGCTTGCAGGCTTCTTTTTGTTATTATTTACGGTCCGGCTAAAACATAACTTTTGATTGGATCAGGCGTTTTGCCGGGATAGATTTTAATATGGAGGGAGATCATAAATGAAAAAAGCACTGATTACCGGAATTACCGGACAGGATGGTTCCTATCTTGCGGAACTGCTGCTGGAAAAAGGCTATGAGGTATATGGAACTATGCGCAGGAAAAGCGTTGCGGATTATGGAAATGCAGCGCATATCAAAGACCGGATTCATTTTATCTATGCAGATTTGACAGACCTGGTATCGTTAATTCATGCAATGGAAATTTCACAGGCGGATGAGGTATACAACCTGGCAGCGCAGTCTTTTGTTGGAGCAAGCTGGATACAGCCCGTTGCAACGGCGCAGATGGATGCGATTGGAGTTGCAAATATGCTGGAGGCAGTCCGGCTGGTAAAACCGGAAGCACGTTTTTATCAGGCAGCTACATCTGAGATGTTTGGTAAAGTGCAGGAAGTGCCGCAGACAGAACAGACGCCGTTTTATCCGAGAAGCCCTTATGGGGTTGCAAAGTTGTATGGCTACTGGATTACAAAAAATTATCGTGAAAGCTATCGTATGTTTGCGTGCAGCGGTATTTTGTTTAACCATGAAAGCGAGCGCAGAGGCATGGAGTTTGTTACACGTAAGATTACATATGCGGCAGCCTGCATCCGGCAGGGAGTACAGGATTGCGTGGAACTGGGCAATCTGGATGCAAAACGTGACTGGGGACATGCCAAAGATTATGTGCATGCCATGTGGCTGCTGCTGCAGAACGAAAGCCCGAAAGATTACGTGATCGCCGCAAATGAGACGAGAACTGTGCGTGAATTTGCAGAAACAGCTTTTCGATACACAGGGATTACGCTTACCTGGGAAGGGGAAGGTATACAGGAAGTCGGCAGAAACCAGGAAGATGGCAGAATACTTGTAAAAGTCAATCCGCAGTTTTTCCGTCAGGCTGAAGTAGAGCTGTTGTGGGGAAATCCGGCAAAGGCTGAAAAAGAGCTTGGCTGGAAACGTGAGATTTCTTTTGAGGAGCTGGTACAGCGCATGGTAAAGAGTGATATGGCATATGTGAAAAAGGAAATCCAGATGGGGAAATTTTCATGATGTCTTTGATTATTGGAGGGACAGGATTCGTAGGTACATATTTGGCCGGGCATCTTAAAAGTATGGGACAGCAAGTAGCTGTGACAGGAGCGCATGCAGAAAAAGCCGCGCACAGGGGCTTCGCGGACATTCCGGTATATGGCCTGGACATTCTGGATAAAGAAGCAGTCATTGGCCTGCTGGAAAAGATAAAACCGGATTGTATCTTTCATCTGGCGGCCCAGAGTTCAGTGGCTGCATCATGGAAGGATCCGGGAAGAACAATAGATGTGAACGTGAAAGGAAGCACAAACCTGCTGGATGCACTGCGGGAAAACGGGAAGCATATGCGGGCTGTGCTGATCGGTTCCGGAGAAGAATATGGGCGTGTCCGGCCGGAAGAAATACCTGTTCGGGAAAGTAATCAAATCCGACCGGGAAATATCTATGCTGCAACGAAAGCCTGTCAAAATATGATTGCCAGTATTTATGCCAGTGCCTATGACTTAGACATTGTAATGGTACGGGCATTTAACCATATCGGGCCAAATCAGCCATCCGTTTTTGCTGTATCGGATTTTTGCAGGCAGGCAGCTGAGATTGAGGCAGGTAAGCGGGAAGCAGTTATAAAGACAGGCAACCTGGATGTGAAGCGAGACTTTACGGATGTGCGGGATGTTGTGCGCGCTTACGCGCTGCTGGCAGAAAAAGGGCAGGCAGGAGAGACATACAATGTTGGGAGCGGACAGGCAAAGAGTATCCGGGAAATGATACAGATCATTCTTGAGAAAACGATGGCAGCAGTTCGGGTAGAAGTAGATTTTAAGAGGCTGCGGCCTGTGGACGTACCGGAAATAAGGGCAGATATTAGCAAAATACAGGATGCAACAGGCTGGGAGCCCGAGATTGCGCTGGATCAGACGGTGCAGGATATGCTGGATTACTGGCGCATTATTATAGGAAATCCCCATGCTCCGCGCAAGTGGCGCCACTATAAATGAAACCTGTGGCCATGGTCGCCAACGCGCAGCGGGAACTTCGGGAGATGGTGTCCACACTTATGGGGATATTATAGTTAGAAGAAAAAGTTAAAGTGACAGACGAAGGTAATCAATAGATTCTTTTATTGGATGCGGCAGTATTAGGAAAAGGCATGTGCAGCGGTGACACACGCCTTTTCTTTTTGTATGAATCATTCAATTTTGACAGTCTTATCTTGCATGACTGACATTGAACAGCTGCATAAGTCCATCCTGGAGAACCTGGGAGCAGTTCACACCTCGTTTTTCTGCCAGGGCAGCCATCCATGCAGGCAGGGAGACATTTTTGCGGACTGCCCTGGTGTCGGTTGCGGCCCGGTATGCAAGCGTGTCAACACGAATAATGGAACAGGCGGCATTTTCGGGAATGTCCAGCTTGTGCTGCGGGGTGGCAGCAGGGATTTCGTTTCCTTCATCCTCTGCCACTACGAGCCAGCCGCTGGCTGCATCAGTAATCATCTCAATGGCGTCATCAATACTGCTGCCAGTGGTGATGCATCCAGGCAGATCAGGTACTCTGCAGTAATATTTTGTATCGTCTTCATTTGGTACGAATGTAGCCGTATAGATATATTTCATAAGTCAGCCTCCTTTACTGGTGGCGGTGAGGAGTTACCTGCCGCCCTGTTTGATTTCCCTGCGTATATAGCGGAGATCGTCTTCATCGAAATGTCTGCGCTTTAGCGGTATGAATATTTTGTTTCCGGATTGTAGTAGATATCATGGCTCCCGCCGCTCCGTTTAAAGGTATATCCGCAGTTGTTCAGATCTTTGATAGCTGTGTTTCGTGGATTCATTTCTGTTCTCCTTATAAAAGGATTATACACAAAAATACACAATGCGTCAAGGGATTTGCATAACATTACACAAGTATTTCATGCAAAAGAAGGTTTTATAATATACCCATAACCGTGGACAATCTAATTAGTGTAGTCCCCTCATCTTAGACATATCG
>CAOKJJ010000249.1 GCA_948468465.1 uncultured Eubacterium sp.
CTTTCAGCAATGCTTTAAAATCTGCTGCAACCAGTTATGTAGAAATGCCAAGACAGGAACAGGAGAGAAATCATTATAATGATTTGATTCTAATTAGCCTGGACAGACTGCGCGCGAAAAACGCGGCAAGAAAACCGTCCTATTGGAAAACGATTGAAAGTGTGGCTTCTTATAACCGTGTGTCGAAGTCGCGGGTTAAAACGGCGTTAGATGGCATGATCAGTCAGAAGTATATCGAAGTTACTACCAAAAAGACCGGAAGAAATCATGAATATACGCAGCAACTTTTAGAAGTAGATTGGACACAGCTGCAGGAAGACGGACTATGGCAGTCAGTGGCCAGATAAAAAGCTTTAAAAATTACGAAGCACTTCTGAAAATGATGGATCAATATTTCAGAAGTCGGAGAAAAATTGACAGGTAAGCAGGATTAAAATAAAACACTGAACAGATACATCATATAACAAGTGGATCATTTATTATAAAATAGAAAAGGGCTGTCGGGAAAGAAGAACATTACTTCCCGGCAGACCTTTTTTTAAGGGCGGCGGGACAAACGATATCTCAATATAGGTTAAGGAACTGCCGTTCGGACATACTTTATCGGGGAGGACTTGTAAGATGGAAATGGTTTATGCCTGGCTCGTAGTGAATGGATTTATAGAATCAGAAAAATTCAGGCAGATTTTTGCCTGGCTCGTGGAAGCCGCTGAGAAACAAGGCTGTATGCTGGAACTGAAAACCAATACGCAGCTGCTGCCGGAACTTGTCATGGGAAAAACAGATTTGCTGTCATCATACCGAAGGCCGCAGTTTGTCATTTTCTGGGATAAAGATATCCGTCTGGCAAGAATGCTGGAAAAGCTGGGACTGCGTCTGTTTAACAGTGCACAGAGCATTGAAATCTGTGATGATAAGGCACGCACATACCTGGAGCTTCTAGACCAAAAGATTCAGATGCCAAAGACAATCATAGCTCCGAAAACATTTCGGCAGGAAGGCTATGAAAAACTGGATTTTTTGATGCAGGTGCAACGCCAGCTCGGCTTTCCGATGGTAGTGAAAGAATGTTTCGGATCATTCGGACAGCAGGTATGGCTTGTCAATGATGAGAAAGAGCTGTCAGAACGCGTACACAGCATAAAAAACCGGCCATTCTTATTTCAGGAATATATAGCTTCCTCAAAGGGGAACGATATCCGGATCCAGATGGTCGGAAAAAAGGCAGTAGCAGCAATGCATCGTTATCATGCCAGCGATTTTCGCGCCAATATTACAAACGGCGGCAGTATGGAACGTTATGAACCAGATGAGGCGCAGCTGCAGTTAGCAAGGAAAGTGATGGAAACGCTGAGACTGGATTTTGCGGGAGTGGATATCTTGTTTGGAAAACAGGGACAGCCCGTACTGTGTGAAGTAAATTCCAACGCACATTTTGTAAACATATGGAAATGCACAGGCGTGAATACAGCCGACGAGATTATCAGCTATTGCCTGGACAGGAGCCGTGGGTAAAATGAGAGAGAATCGTCAAACAGTATTATCTGTCAAAGAGGTGTTATCTGATAAAGAGGTATTATCTGATAAAAAGACATTTTCTGATAAAAAGACATTTTCTGATAAAGAGACACTATCTAATGAAGAGGCATTATCTTATGGATGGATTGTTTATGCGAATGGAGACAGCAGTCTGAATTCATATTATATTGACTTGTATCGAAATGCATGTAAAAAGCGGGGGATAACTGTAAAACTGGGAATCTATGATCAAGGCCAAAACCTGCTTTCGAAAGGCTTGTCATCCTGCCGGCTCGAAGACGGTTCGTCAGGCATGCCTCAGTTTGTCATAAACAGAACGAGAGATTATCGTTTCGCAGAGTGGCTGGAACAGGCTGGTATCCGCGTGTTTAACCAGTCTTTTATAACAAAGATCGGCAACGATAAAGCAGAAGCATACCGCTATATGCAGCAGAGAAATATTCCCGTGATGCCGACGCTCTATGGCACACAAACACCTCCAAAATGGTATCCGGCAGTCGTTAAGTCTTGTGACGGGCATGGTGGAACAGAAGTTTTTTTCATCCGAAACCAAACGGAATGGATCCGATGGAAAGAACATCATATCATACAAAACAATCGGACCGCAAAACAGTACGTCATACAGCAGGCGGCCTCATCCGCTGGAAAAGATGTCCGTATCTATGTAGTGGGCAACAAGATAAAGGCAGTTGTTCTGCGAACCTCCCAGACAGATTTTCGCAGCAATTACTGTCTGGGAGGAACCGCGCAGATGTATGAGCTTTCCGGCGAAGAGCGTGAACTTGCAGAACGCGTGACAGAAGGGCTTTCGATTGGCATGGCAGGAATTGACTTTGTATTTCACAAGGGTCAGATGATGTTTAATGAAATCGAGGACGTGGCAGGGGCAAGAGCATTATATTCCCTGACAGACTATGATATTGTGGACGATTATGTGGACTATATCCATAAGAGCTGCGGCGGCTAAAAACAGTTTCATTTCTTTGTAAAAATACAATAAAAAAGGATGTGGTAATGTGGCATTATATACAATGGAACAAAATTATATTTTAGAAGATAAATCTAAGGAGATAACAAAATGGATGCTATAAAATTGGATGAATATGAAAAAAACAAGCATACGATAGAAGATATATATGCATTACCAGACGGGCAAAGGGCAGAACTCATCGATGGCGAATTATATATGATGGCAGCGTCAGGAATACAGCATCAACGCTTAGTTGGATTTTTATATTTTGAGATTTTAAATTATATCAGAAATAAAAATGGTAATTGCGAACCGTTTGTTGCCCCATTTGCTGTATTTTTAAATGCGGATAACAAAATTTATCTGGAACCGGATATTTCTGTGATTTGTGATAAAGATAAACTTACAGAGAAAGGCTGTAAAGGTGCGCCGGATTGGATCATTGAAGTTGTTTCACCGACAAGTCGTCCGATGGATTATTATAGAAAATTAATGAAATATGGTATAGCCGGAGTTCGAGAATACTGGGTAGTTGACCATGAAAAAAATCATATCATTGTTTATAATTTTGAGCATGATACTGTAGATGAGTATTCTTTTTCGGAAAAAGTAAAAGCAGGGATATATGAAGATTTAGAGATTGATTTTTCAGAAATAAATATAGGCTGATCTTCTTAATTTTAATGAACCCGATTATGGATGAAACGTTAGAAAATAGATAGACTTTGTATTCTAATTATGCTATATTAAAAATGATATAATAATTTGCTTTCATAATTGGGAGGTGGTATCATGCCTAGCATGTCAGATATTGTAAGAGATTCTGTGGTTGATTTTTCAAGACTGCAAGATTGGATGTTATCAGCAAAAAAGAATAATGATCTTGAAACATATGAATTAATGCGTAAACGCTATATTGAATTAAAAGTTATATTAACAACAGCTGGCGTAAATCTTGCAGAACTGGACAAAATCAAAGAGTAAAGAAGGAATAGGAGGATTTATTTATGCCAAATAATGAAAAAGAGTATGATGGATACTTATTTGATCAATTAACTATATTAGAATGATTAGAACGTATTGCAAAGAAAACAGAGGATAAAGAAGTAATTGACGAAAGTTCTGTAATAAGAAAAGAAGTAGAACGTAAATTATATCAGCAAGTATGTTAATACGAAGGAGCAGTCATATATGAATAATCTTTTTAGTTATGACAATGGATTTTTCAGGGCAGTCAATAAAATTGTGGATGGCTTTTGGGCAAGTATTTTATGGTTTGTTTTCAGTTTGCCGATTGTAACGGCCGGTGCGTCTACGACGGCATTTTATTATACGGTGCATAAGTCTCTGCGCGGAAACAGGGGGTATATATGGAGGAGCTTTTGGAGTTCCTTTCAATCAAATTTCAAGCAGACAACGAAGATCTGGCTTGTTCAGCTTGTCATATTTGCGTTTTTGTATGCGGATAGCCGGATTATGCTTGCGTATATGGAACAGGGCTCTCAGTTTGGAGTGTTTTATTATTTTTTCTTTATTCTTATGTTTTTCTGGGCAGTATGGTCTGTTTATACGTTTACGTATTCGGCCAGGTTTGAAAACGGATTAAAGAGTACGATGAAAAATGCGGCGATTATTGCGCTGGTAAATTTGCCATGGTCAGTTTTAGTGCTGGTTTTGCTGGCAGCCGGTATGCTGCTCGTATATTTGTCGCCGATTACCATTACATTTGTGCCGGCTGCAGTGATGTGCCTTTATGACATGTTTTTGGAAAAGATTTTTCGCAAGTATATGTCCGAAGAGGATTTGAAGAAGGAAGAAGCGCTTGACTGGGGAAATCACATATAATTTAGAAAAAGCAGCAGAACAGGTATCTGCTGCTTTTTGTATGAAACTTTAATGATGGAACAGACGTATCCCGGTAAATGCCATAACCATATCATGTGCGTTGCATGCATCTATGACATCCTGGTCACGCTTGGAACCGCCTGGCTGTGCGATATACCTGACACCGCTGCGGTAAGCGCGTTCGATGTTGTCGCTGAATGGGAAAAATGCATCGGAGCCAAGCGTGACATCGGCGTTTTTAGTCAGCCAGGCGCGCTTTTCTTCCGCGGTAAATACAGGAGGCTTTACCTTGAAGGTATTTGCCCATACATCATCGCCCAGAACGTCCATATAATCATCTCCAATATAAAGGTCAATGGCGTTGTCGCGGTCTGCCCGTTTAATGTCATCTAAAAATTGCAGGTTCAGCACCTGAGGCGCCTGACGCAGGAACCAGTTGTCTGCTTTTGTGCCGGCAAGCCTTGTACAGTGGATCCGCGACTGCTGTCCTGCACCGATGCCGATTGCCTGTCCGCCTTTGACATAACATACGGAATTGGACTGCGTATACTTTAATGTAATCATAGCGATGGCAAGATCAATGCGGGCTGCGTCCGGCAGGTCTTTGTTCTCCGTCACAATGTTATGAAAAAAGTCACGGTCGATATTTAATTCGTTGCGGCCTTGTTCAAACGTAATGCCGAACACATCTTTTTGCTCAACCGGTGCAGGCACATAAGAAGGGTCGATTTGTATTACATTGTAAGTACCGCGTTTTTTTGTCTTTAAAATCTCCAGCGCTTCCGGTTCATAACCAGGGGCAATAATGCCGTCAGATACTTCGTGTTTGATAAATTCTGCAGTAGGGACATCACATGGATCAGAAAGTGCGATAAAATCACCGAAAGAAGACATGCGGTCCGCGCCTCTGGCACGCACATAGGCACTGGCTAGTGGAGAATAGTCAATCGCATAGTCGTCCGCCCAGTAAATACGGCGTTCCGTTTCATTTAAAGGAAGACCGACCGCGGCGCCAGCCGGAGATACATGCTTAAAAGAGGTAGCAGCTGGAAGAGAGGTGGCTTTTTTCAACTCAGACACAAGCTGCCAGCCATTAAAAGCATCCAGAAAATTAATATATCCAGGCTTTCCGTTTAACACCTGAATCGGCAGGTCGGAACCATCTTTCATAAAAATTCTGGAAGGCTTCTGATTCGGGTTGCATCCGTATTTCAGTTCAAATTCATTCATAGTGGATTCTCCTTTTTGTGTTAGCAGTTATTTATATTGTATAAGGAAACTATTGATGCTGTCTGAAATTATAAAAGAGGTGTGCGGGTTTGTCAACAAAAATGAGGGGGAAAGGGTGCCAGAAAGGACACGCCAAAAAAAATAAAAAAATGTAAAAAAGTGGTTGACAAAACAATATTTCTAGGCTATACTTATTAAGTCGGTTGCGGGAGTAGCCAGTCAGAAATGGGATCTTAGCTCAGCTGGGAGAGCATCTGCCTTACAAGCAGAGGGTCATA
>CAOKJJ010000250.1 GCA_948468465.1 uncultured Eubacterium sp.
GGAGTAGGAGCCGCAAGCCAGGCCATTTCCCCCTCACCCGGCGTCCGCACAGCCACAAAAAAGCCGCATACCAATATGGCTTACAGCTTTTTATTCTTTCATTGTCTGCATCTGATTGATTCTGTTTTTGCTGACCTGCTGGTTGCGGTTGTGCCGGTTCTGTTTATTTTATGCGTATCTGTCCTGCATATACGAGCGGTATCCAGTATCCGGATTTCATCTGTCCCCATACGTCTGCCTGCAGCTTTTTCGTCTGCATCAGGCGGAATCTGAAAGGATACTGCATATCTTAATACAAGAAAAGTCCATATTGCAAAAGACTGAGGAAGCAGGTGCAAATGTCCCGGAAATAAACAAATCCATCCACTATTGCTTCAAAATGAATAGTGGATGGATCGTTTGTTCTCATGGAGCATACGGGATTCGAACCCGTGGCCTTAACAATGCGAATGTTACGCGCTCCCAACTGCGCCAATGCCCCATAGATTCAGTATACCACAATTGGAAAAATTTTCAATACCTTTTTTCAAATTCTACAACAAATTCTATAACAATTTCTTAAAATTCTATGAAATTCTTTTAAATTCCATAAAAAGTTCTTTATGAAAACGTTTCCATATACTTTATTCGTCATAATTTTGAACCGCAGAAACGCAAAAGCATCTCCCTATACGCTTCCCACGTAAGATATCGTCCTCCCATCTGCTCCAGATGCTTTGTATGAAACTGGCAGTCAATCATCGCGAACTTCTGCTGCTCCAGCAGGCCGGCAAACAAAATCAGGGCTGTTTTTGAACCGTTTTCCTTTTCTGAATACATGCTCTCGCCAAAAAAGCACTTTCCGATCATAACGCCATATAATCCGCCGGCAAGCTCGTCATCTTCAAAGGCTTCCGCGCTGACTGCATATCCTGCCTGATGCAGACGGCCATAGGCGGCTTCCATCTCATCTGAAATCCATGTGCCCTCCGTATGTTCCCGTTTCGTGCGGCAGCGGTGCATGGTATCTTTAAAATCCCTGTTCAGTGCAAGCCGAAGTTCGTGTTTTTTCATATATTTTTTCATGGAACGTGATACATGTACTTCCTTTGGAAGCAAGACAAAGCGTTCTTTCGGACACCACCACAAAATTTCCTCTCCCGGCTCATACCATGGAAAAATGCCATTCGTATAAGCCAGCAAAAGACGTTCCACGCTCAAATCTCCGCCCACTGCCAGCAGCCCGTCTGCGCGTGCAAGCACAGGGTTCGGAAAAGATATTTCGTGTTCTGGCAAACGATATACCGGCATCTTTTATCCTCCCGTTTTTGTAAGGATCTTTCTATAACATCTTTCTATAACATCTTTCTATGCATCTGCGATTGCAATCTGAAACTGGCCATTTACAGCCGTTAACGCGCATGCGCCTCCCTGTTTCAGCTTTCCAAATAATATCTCATCTACAAAGAGCGGTTTTACTTCACTGGATATCACGCGTTCAATCTCTCTTGCCCCGTATTCCGCGCTGATGCCTTTCTTTTTGATGAGTGTCTTTGCCGCATCATCAGACGTCAATTGAATCTGCCTGCGTAAAAGCATCTTTTCCAGTTCTCCCAGCTTCTTTTCCACAATCTGCTCCGCCATATTTTCATTCATGCTGTGAAATGCCACAATTTTATTCAAACGGTTGCGAAACTCCGGCTGAAAAATCCTCTTCACTTCTTCAAAAATAATGTCAGCGGAAGTGTCTTCTCCCTGAAATCCAATCCCTGGCTTGCCAATCCGGCTTGCGCCTGCGTTGGAAGTCATAATGATAATTACATTTCGAAAGTCCGCTTTTCTGCCCTGGTTATCTGTCAATGTCGCATAATCCATGACCTGCAGCAAAATGTGATAGATATCCGGATGTGCCTTTTCTATTTCATCCAGCAGTAAAACCGCGTGCGGATGCCTGCGGATCTCCTCTGTTAAGAGCCCGCCTTCTTCATATCCGACATACCCGGCCGGAGCGCCGATTAATTTGGCCGCGGCATGTTTTTCCTCATACTCGCTCATATCAAATCGAAGCAGACGAATGCCAAGCTCTTTGGCCAGACTTTTGGCTATTTCTGTCTTACCGACTCCGGTTGGCCCGACAAATAACAGGCTTGCCAGCGGCTTATCTTCCTCCAGCAGCCCGGCTCTGGAAAATTTTACAGCATTAACCACCTGCGTTACTGCCTCATCCTGACCATATACAAGCTGTTTTAAACGCCCTTCCAATGTAGCAAGCGCTTCTGTCTCGTCGCTTTCCACGGTCTGTTTTGGAATATGGCAGATTTTAGCCACGATTTCATCAATTAACTGCCTGCTTACAGTCTGTGCCTGCTTTGTTTTTTGATTTGTATTTTGCTTTGCCGGATGCATCTGCACATAAGCGCCCGCCTCATCCATCAAATCTATCGCTTTATCCGGCAGAAAGCGCTCTTTCATATATTTGACGCTCATCGTGACCGCATATTCCAGCACGCCGTCTTCGTATACAACGCCATGAAATGCTTCATAAGTCTCTTTTAAACCTTCCAAAATATGAACGGCATCTTTATGCTCCGGTTCTTTGATTTCCACATTTTGAAACCGCCTGACAAGGCTTTTGCTTTTTTCAAAATGCTTTTTATATTCCTCAAAAGTCGTAGCCCCGATAAAACGAATATGCCCGGCGGACAAATACGGCTTTAACATGTTTGAAATGTCCAGACTGCCGCCATTGACGGCCCCGGCGCCTACAATATTATGAATCTCATCCAGATAAATGATGGGCTTTTCTTCTCTTGCAATGCTGTCCAATACTTTTTTCAGCCGCTTTTCAAATTCCCCGCGGTACTGCGTTCCAGCTAAAAGGCTTCCAAGATCCAGTGCATAAATTTTCGCCCCAAGCAAAGGCTCCGGGACCTGGTCTTCATTTAACAGCTTAGCCAGTCCATAAATCAGAGCCGTCTTTCCTACGCCTGGTTCTCCCAGATGCAGCGGATTATTTTTTTCCTTGCGGCAAAGAATCTGCATCGTCCGTTCCAGTTCCTCCTGTCTGCCTATCAAAGGATTACATCCTTCCAGTGCATCGTTCACACATACGGCATAGCGCTGCCAGAAGCCGGCCTGTACCTTTGTATCCGGATTCGCATCTGCATCTGCGCAGGAGTCTTCGTCTTCGCTGTCGTCCTCTTCTTCCTGTTCCAGAAGCAGCGTCTTTCGTCCGGCGGTGTCTGCATGTTCTTCACTGATCAGTATCATCTCCTGGAGCAGCTGCGCCTGTTCAACACCCTGCTTACGCATATAATATACCGCATAGCTTTCCTCCAGTTCATATATGGCATGCACCATATGAGACAGCTCCACCTTCGTCCTGCCGCTGTTTTGCGCTGAACGAAAGGCAAATGTCAGCACAGCCTCCGCTTCATGCGACAACTGCGGCACATAAGCCGTATCCTGTGCACACGGTCCCGCATATTTCTCCAGATACGTCCGCAGGCTTTTGTCCAGCTTTTGAATCTTCCCTCCGCAGTTTTCAAATGCCTGCGCGAACACTTGATTCTGACAGGCTGCATATAACATAAGTTCCGGCGTGACATATTCAAAATGTGCCTGTTCCGCCAGCAAAAATACAGTATCTATGATCTGCGCCACTTCACCTGATACCTGCATATTACGCCTCCTCCACGGTCATACGAAACGGAAATCCTTCTTCCTTTGCCCTGGCCGTCGCCGTCTTTACTTTTGTAACCGCAATGTCGTACGGATAAGCTCCCACAGCCGCTCTGCCGCTTTTATGCACTAACAGCATCAGCCGTTCCGCTTCGGGCTGGTCTTTATGGAAAATCTGCATTAAAATATCTACCACAAACTCCATAGAGGTGAAGTCGTCATTATGCATGATTACCTGGTAATGTTTTGGTTCCTTTACTTTTATTTTTGTACGTTCTCTTGTCTGCCCCTGTAAAGCCATCGTTTGATTCCTCTCGCTTTCACTAATCCTTTGCATCATCGTATACAGCAGATGACGCAGACGCAAAAAGGGAAACTCAAAATCTCCGTTTCCCCTTTGCCGTACTGCAAGTTCCTAATTTGATCACTGTATATGCTGGTGCGTAAACAGATGCTCCTGACAATATTCATAATTGCCCGCACATTTTGAGCAAAAACGAAATTCCAGCGTCGGGTCATCCTGCTCTGTCCTGCCGCAGATTGCACATTTATGCTTCGTAATTCCAGCGCTTTGCGGCCTGCGGACAGCCTGACGGTATACCTGCCTTCTGTGTACCTCTTTTGGAGAAAACCTGTATAAATCCCTCGTTGACAAAAAGAATATCACAAAATTCAACAGCGACATCACCATCACAATTCTGCGCGGCCAGGAGCTTTGCACCAAATCTACAAGCATCAGCGCCGCATATACATAAGCCATCCACTTCATCTTAATAGGAATGATAAAATATAGCAAAATCTGCATATTTGGATAGCATACGGCAAACGCTAAAAAAATAGACATGCAGATATAATAAGTACTGATCTGCGTTCCTACAATCGCGCCCGTAAATGCGGCATTGCCATAAATAACTGTCATAATTATCCATGTAACAACCGCGCCTAAAATCGTATATAAAATACCTCCAAAAATATAAACATTATAACAAAAAACTCCCCATGTACGCTCCAGATTCATGCCGAGCTGATAATAAAACAGCAGCATAATCGCATAAAACAAAACCCCCTGCGTAGACGGCGGCATCAATACCCACGTCACAAGACGCCAAATCTGTCCATGCAGAATCTGATATGGATCCAATGTCAGAAAGCTTAATATCTGTGGTGATACTCTGCTCAGTACGTATCCGATTACGTATCCAAAGATCAGGTACATCGTCAGATTAGAAATCGCGTATTTTGAAAATTTGCGCTCCAGCTTATTTATAAAATTCATACTGCCCTCCATATCTCCTTGCTCATCATTGAAACAGCAATGTATTTTGGTTCCCTTCCAAGCATTATATAAATACAGACATATTTTGTCAATCGGGCACTTATTTATTTATAAAAAATTCATAGTTTTTGTGTGCAAAAATAAGACGCATGGTTTACAATTTACTGTTCCACGCGTCTTTACGCTGTTTTATTGATATTAAATTGTTTTATTAACTATGCTAACTGTAAAATCTCTTTTTCAATTTCTTCTACATCATCTGGTGTCAATTCGGGAAAAAAAGCAGGTATTTCTTCAACTGAAATTCTCCCTTTTTTTAATATTGTTATCGCATTTCTTTTTGTAGTCTCTCTTGCCATATCTTTCGCATAAGTTTTCATAATCTGCTCATCATTAAATAAACTCATCATAATCGTTACCACCTCCACTTCTTTGCTGCTTAGATACTGTTTCAAAATGTTCCTGTCCTTGCAAATTCGGATCGTTTCTGTAACCGCCTGTTTTGTCATTCCATATTTTTTTATTTGCTCGTTAAAAACCTTGCAGAAAACAATGTACTCATTAATTATATTGGCTTTGTCACTCTCATATATTACTTTGGCTTGTATCTCAATATCAATATCTGCACCGTCAAAAAACTCTTGCGATAAAGATATTGTATCGGGTTTTCTGCCTTTGTTGCCGGTGTATATCACATACAATTCGGGCTTTGGCATTTTTACTTTCTTGCTCTTATACAGGCTCTGACTGGTTCGCTCAAAATATTCATGGTAACTCTGTGCTAAATACAGCAGTATTCTGATTAAAATATTTACCGTCCAACTGGATTGCGCTTCTAACAACAAAAGCAATCTGTTGTTACCTACCATTATGCCCAAATCATTAT
>CAOKJJ010000251.1 GCA_948468465.1 uncultured Eubacterium sp.
TTTTTTACGATGCCGTCTTTGGCCTTCATTTCCCATGGAATGTTAAATACATAATCAACAAGTGTGCGGTCAGCGAATGGTACGCGTGCTTCCAGTCCGGAATGCATACTCGTGCGGTCCATGCGATTTAACAGTGTCTGCATGAAAAACCGGATATTCAGATAACCGATCCGCCGTCTGTTGACTTCTGTATCGTTTTCTCCCGGCAGTATCGGGATTTCACGAATGGCCGTTTCATAAGCATGTTTGACATACGACTCCATATCAAGCAGTTCGAGCAGCTCCGGCTTTAACAGCTGTGTGCGAGGGGACAGGTCGGGCGTCCAGGGAAACGTATGGCAGTTCAAAAAGGATTCCTTGTGAAACCATGGATATCCGCCAAATACTTCATCCGCACATTCTCCAGTCAGTACAACCTTGTGCTGTTTTGCCACTTCACTGCAAAAATATAGTAAAGACGAGTCTACGTCCGCCATACAGGGGAGATCATGGGCATCTACCGATTCATACAGTTTATCCGCCTGTATCTGGCTGCCGCATTCCAGATAGTGATGGTTGGAATGCAGAAAGGCTGTCATTTTATCTACATACGGACGGTCCATAGAAGGCTGGAAGCTGTTAGCCTGAAAATATTTGTCATTGTCGGTAAAGTCAAATGAGTAAGTCGTCAGTGTCTGCCCCTGGGCTTTCAGTTCATTGGCACAGACTGCCGATACGAGGCTGGAGTCTACGCCGCCGGAAAGAAACGTACAGATCGGCACATCGGATATCATCTGACGTTTGATTGCATCTGTGATTAGAAATCTTGTTTTTTCAATCGTATCTTCATAAGAATCTTCATGTGGGCGGCTCATCAGCCGGAAATATGTATGCGTCGAACAGCCCAGGTGGCTGCAGGTCATGCATGTGCCTGGTTTTAGTTCGTGGATATCTTTAAAAATCCCACTTCCGGGAGTTCTGGCAGGCCCAAGGCCGAAAAGTTCATTCAAACCGTTTTGATCAAGCTTTGCAGTAATGCCAGGAAAACAAAACAGTCCTTTTAACTCGGAAGAGAAGATAAGCGTACCGTTGTGAACCGCATAAAACAGCGGTTTGACGCCAAAGCTGTCGCGGTACAGCGTCAGTATTTTATGCTGTTCATCATAGATGGCAAATGCAAAAATTCCGTCAAGCTTTTGAATAAATGTCGGGCCAAACGTTAAATACGACAAAAGTATGATCTCTGTGTCGGAAGAAGTCTTTGGCAGGATATCGCGTTCAAAGAGCGCTCTTTTGAGTTCTTTTAGATTATAGATTTCACCATTGTATACGATATGGTACAGATGGTCACCCAAAGACCTTGTCATAGGCTGGCTGCCGTTTTTCAGATCAATAATCGACAGCCTGGTATGGGACAGACCGCACTGGTCAGTCAGCAGGATGCCGGAGTCATCCGGTCCGCGATGTGTCTGGCACTGTCCCATTTGACGCAAGATATGTTCAAATTCCGCCTGCTTTGCCAAAAAGCGGGCAGACGGATCATAAAAGCCTGCAATGCTGCACATAGTTTACCTGCAATTGTTATTGTTTGATTTAATCTATGCACTGGCAGGGCAAAATATGCCTATCCATGTTTCTGGACATATTGTTTAATTGCGGCAAAGCTTTCGGCGCTCATATAATGTTCCATTTTGCAGGCGTCTTCGGTCGCTGTTTTTTCATCTACGCCAAGTTTTGTTAACCATTCGGAGAAAAATTGATGACGCTCATAGATTTTGGAGGCAATGTCCGCCCCGGCATCTGTCAAATAGATGAATCCTGCGTCTGTTACTGTAATAAAGCCATTTTCACGCAGGTTTTTCATGGCGACGCTGACACTTGATTTTTTAAAACCAAGTTCGTTCGCAATATCAACCGACCGCACGACCGGCAGGGCTTTACTTAAAATCAAAATCGTTTCCATATAATTTTCAGCTGATTCATGTATATTCATAAGAAAATACTCCTTTTGTTATTTCGGTGGCATCTGGATAGGTACTGGATATTATTATAAACGCATGCACGAAAAAAGTAAAGGCAGCAAATGGTCTAAAAAGATGCAAATGAGGCAGGTAAAGAATGTTTATCGGTTGCATATATCCTAGCTATAGAGTATAATATAGCCATTGTCTGATTTTTTTTCATAAAGGAGTACAGAAAGATGAAAAGAGATTATAAAAACAAAGGCCTGCGATTGATCAAGAAGGGGCAAAAGGGCATTGCGCATGCTGTTTTCAGCCGTTTTGGACTTATTCTTTTGCTGCTGTTTATACAAGTGAATATATTATTCGATATTTTTCGGTGGTTTGAAGACTTTCTGCCGCATATTATGGGAGGAAGGGTACTGTTTACCGTCGTTGTGGTTATTTACTTATTAAACAGCAGGATCAATCCTACCGCGAAAATTACGTGGCTGATTGTTATTATGCTGCTGCCGGTATTTGGGGTGCTTTTATTTTGCTATACGAACAGCAACATTGGACACCGGGCGGTTAAAAAGTGGGTGAATGATATCATTGCCGAGACAAAAACGTGTATTCCGCAGGATGCAGATGTGATGGAGCGTTTTACGCAAAGGAACGAGGGCGCTGCTTCGCTGGCGCGGTATATGCACCGAAGTGGCTGCTTTCCTGTCTATGAGCATACGGCCGTTACCTATTTTCCGCTGGGCGAGGATAAATTTCAGGAGATGCTCATACAGCTGGAAGCCGCAGAACATTTTATTTTTATGGAGTATTTTATTGTTGATGAAGGGGTGATGTGGGGCAGTATTTTGGAAATACTGGCGAAAAAAGCGGCACAGGGCGTAGATGTCCGTGTGATGTATGATGGGACGTGTGAGTTTTCTTTGCTGCCGCATGATTATCCGAAGCGGCTTCGGTCACTTGGAATTCAGTGCAAAGTGTTTGCGCCTGTGGCTCCGTTTATTTCTACGCACTATAATTACAGAGATCACAGAAAGATACTGGTGATTGACGGACAGGCTGCTTTTACGGGCGGCGTAAATCTGGCGGATGAATATATTAACCAGAAGGTAAGATTTGGGCACTGGAAAGACACGGCAGTTTTGCTGAAGGGAGAAGCGGTAAAGAGCTTTACGCTGATGTTTTTGCAGATGTGGGATATGGATGAAAAAAAGAAAGAATATGATAAGTTTCTCTCTTATCCGTACAGACCGGATCAAACGGCAAAAGGATGGGTCATTCCATATGGAGACTGCCCGTTAGATCATGACAAGCTGGGAGAACGGGTTTATATGGATATATTAAATCGGTCTTTAAAATATGTACATATTATGTCTCCATATTTGATTTTAGATGGGGAGACAGAGACAGCTTTGATGTTTGCCGCTGAAAGAGGCGTTGAGGTCAGTTTGATACTGCCAGGCATTCCGGATAAAAAAGTGCCTTATGCGCTGGCAAAAACACATTACCCGTCTTTGCTGGAAGCAGGTGTAAAGATTTATGAATATACGCCGGGGTTTGTACATGCAAAAGTATTTGTCAGTGATGACAGAGAAGCCGTAGTGGGAACGATCAATCTGGACTACCGCAGTCTGTATCACCATTTTGAATGCGGGGCATATTTATATGAGGCGGATTGTATCGCGGACATTGAAGCTGATTTCCAGAAGACGCTTTCCGCGTGCAGGACCGTTACGATGGAAACGGTGCGCAGGGAAAGCTTTAAAGTGAAGATGACAGGTTATCTTATGAAAGCAGTGGCGCCGATGATGTGAGATTTCTACATTTTTATTCATATTAACACAGAAGGAGGCATTTTGCTGTTCAGTAAATGTCAAAAATATTGTCAAAAGAATATATAGATATAATCTGTGTAGTGTGATAAAATTATCAAAGTTACCCTTCTTGGGTAAAACAACTCTATGATTTAAGATTGGGAATATGTTAAATTCCAGTTTAACGGAAAGTTGAATTTGTTTTGCTTTGGATCCTTTTTAGCATTAAGAACAGATTCATGTTTTGAGGAAGGAGATAAGAAATATGGTTGCTGTTGAAGGCTTGTATGATAATGGAAAAATTGTGCTGTCGGAATCTGCTCCAATGGAGAAGGCAAGGGTGATTGTTGTGTTTCCAGAATCGAAAAAGGAGGATGGTAAACGGTTAGGCCAAGCTGATGTGAGAGCTTTATTCCACGAATTTAGCGGCTGTCTGGATGGGGATATAGATGAACAGGCAGAGAGGTTAGGTGCATTGGATGAAAAATTTGAGAATATTAATTGATACGAATATCATATTGGACTGGCTTCTGCATCGGGAACCGTTTCACAGTAATGCAGAGTATATTATAGAAAAGTGTATGTCTGGCAATGTAGATGGATATCTTACGGCACATATGATGTCAGATTTGTTTTATATTTTACGGAAAAAGCTGACTGTCGAGAAGCGGAAAGATCTGTTGATTTTTTTGTGTGATACAATGGAGATTATTTTTGAGGATAAAAAAACCATTCGGAGGGCATTATGCAATGAGCAATGGATGGATCTGGAAGATGGCCTGCAGATGCAGTGTGCGGATAGAGAGAAAATGGATTATATTGTGACTCGTAACATCCGGGACTTTAAGATGTCTAAAGTATTAGCCATTGAGCCGGAACAATTTATTGAGATTTATAAAACGCAATGAGTGGTCTATTTAGATGTAATGGAAAATAAATAATGCAGAGAGCAGCATGGTTTATTAATGTGATACGTAATAAATCATGCTGCTTTTATTATGCGGTTACGTACGGACGTTGATCTGGCGGTTTTCGTTGCGCCATTCCCTTGGCGAGACACCGTATACATTTTTGTAGGCCCGTGAAAAATGCAGAGCGTTTTCATAGCCGACGGCTTTGCTGATGTCGCTGACAGACAGCTGGGTGAGCTTTAACAATTCGGCTGCTTTTGTCATGCGGTAGTTCAGCAGGAATGCCTGAGGCGTCCTGCCGAGCGCTTCTTTAAAGATTTTACTGAAATAGCTGCGGTTGAGTCCGCAGCTGTCTGCAATTTCTTCTACAGATATGTCGTTTTGAAAATTCTGGTCAATAAATGCAATGGCTTCATGAATGTAAAAATCACGCAGCCGGCCGCCTTTTGTCAGGCGCAGAGACGAGATCGAGCGGGTTAATGCATCCATAAACAGGTATAGGTGCCCGATTAAATGCAGCGGAGACATGTCTCCGTGCTGTGCGATATAGAGCATTTCATGCATCATGACATCCCGCATTTCATAAGAATTGGCATGATAGATCGGGTTATCTTTTGAAAGTCCCGCAATGGAGAGCGCTTCCTTGGCGCGCAGTCCGTCAAATTCCAGCCAGACATATTCCCACGGAAGCTTTTCATCCGCGACATATGTATTGATCTGTTCTGGAAAGATCATGAAGCCTTGTCCGCTCTTGATCTGATAAGTGTTGGTATGTCCGGCGGCATCATCTGCCAGCAGCGTTCCGGTGCCGGATATTACATAATGGAACAGAAAATGTGTGCGTGCCGCCGGCCCAAATGCGTGAGCGGGCGTACAGCGCTCCCAGCCAAACTGATACAGTTTGAGGTCTACAAAATTTTCACTTGGAAAAACGGAAAACAGCAATTCCTGCATATCGTTTGATCATCCCTTCGTTAGGTACTTAAAAACAATTTCTTGCGCAAAGTGGCAAAAAATTAATACTGTGCAACAGAATTGACATTTTGTTGCGTTTTTTTATTGGCTATGCGGACGCCGGGTGAGGGGGAAATGGCCTGGCTTGCGGCTCC
>CAOKJJ010000252.1 GCA_948468465.1 uncultured Eubacterium sp.
AATTACCACTTGACAAATGATATTATATAACGTATAGTATTAAACAACAAGTAATATCAAACAATAAATAATATATTCATACAAGGAGTGATGGCATGGTTTTTAATACAGGCGCTGCACTTTTAGATGCAATCGTACTGGCAGTCGTGTCCAAGGATGAAGAAGGCACTTATGGATATAAGATCACGCAGGATGTGCGCAGGACGATCGAAGTGTCAGAATCTACGCTTTATCCGGTGCTGCGCCGTCTGCAAAAAGATGATTGCCTGCAAGTATACGACCGGGAATGCGGGGGCAGAAACCGCAGATATTATAAGCTGACGCCGGCAGGTGAGGCGCAGCTTCGTTTGTACAGTGACGAATGGAAGAGTTATTCGAAGAAAATCAGTGCATTGTTTTCGGGAGAGGAGTTAACATGAACAAAGAACTATTTTTAGCACAGTTAGAACGCCTGTTGTATGACATTCCCAAAGAAGAACGGGATGAGGCGATGGATTATTACCGGAGTTATTTTGATGATGCCGGAGTGGAAAACGAAGCGGTTGTTTTAGAAGAACTGGAATCTCCTAAGATCATTGCGGACAGTATTATAGAAGCGTTAAAAAGTACCGGAGATATGACCGGTGCGCTGAAGAATCCGCCGCAGGTGCGCGAATCACAGTCACGGTCAGGCAGGGGGTATAAAAGCATTTTTTCCGAGGATGATTTCCGGAAAAAATCAGAGCAGACAGCATCTTCGTCTGAACAGGCGAAAAGCGATGACTGGCAGAAAGCTTCTGGCGGAGCGGATTACAGACGGTATGACCAGTATGAAAACAAATATGAGCAGGCTGGAAGAAGGACTGACAGGCGTACAAAGCTTATTTTATTTATTATACTGGCGGTATTTACGTCTCCGATCTGGGGCGCGGCGTTATCTGGAATACTGGGCGTTGCGGGCGTTTTGCTTGCGGCAGTCATTGTGCTTGGCGTATGTTCTGTCGGCGGCGTGATCGGCGGTGTGGTCTGTACGGTTATCGCGGTTGTGAAATTTTGCTCGCTGTCGCTTGTAAAAGGGCTTTTTATGCTTGGCGTAGGGATGCTTTTGCTTGCGGGAAGCGGGATTAGCCTGGTGCTTATGCTGCTTGTATGCGGCAGATTTTTGCCATGGCTGTTCCGACAGATGACACAGTTGCTTCATAGAGTGCTGCATTGGGGAAGGAGTACGGCATGAACAGATGGATTCGAATGATTTTATATATTACGGCGGGCTGTGTCGGCATTGGCTGTGCGGCGCTGATTTTAAGCCTGGCATTAAGCGGCGGGCATTTGAACTGGGAAGATGAAAATATGTTTGGGCGGGCAAGGCATAAGGCGCAGGATCTTGCTAAGGCCGCGATCGGGCAGGACCAAAAGCGGCAGGATCAGAATGACTTGTATCAGATAGAGGAGGCGGAGAGTACGGAATATGTAGAAGATGATGACGGTACCATAGGCCTGCTTACGGTAGATTCTTCCAGCATTGAGAATCTGTCTGTTGATCTAAAGCATGCTTATTTATCCATTCAGCAGTCAGAAGACAGCCGGATTCAGGTATCCTGCGAGTCAGAAGAAGACGCGGAAAGCGGTATCAAGGCATCCTGCGAGGCAGGAAGCATAACGATTGCGGATGCCAGAAAAGGAAAGACAGGCAGAAAAGATGTAACGGTATATTTGGAAATACCCAGTCAATTTAAATTCAACACGGTACAGATGCAGATCAGTGCCGGAGAAGTAGACGCAGACTGCGGTATTTCGTCAGACAGCCTTACGGTAAATGCCGGTGCCGGACTGATTTCTTTAGGAAGCCTGAAAGCGGATACCTTTCATGCATCTGTAGGCGCAGGTCAGATTGAAATTGAAGACGGCGTTTTTCGATCCGTCTCTGTCGACTGCGGCGTTGGAATGGTCGATATGGAAGCGGATATTACAGAATACGCGAAGATTGACTGCGGCATGGGCGAAGTCGACCTGGAGCTTGTCAAAGGGACTGACAGCGCGAATTATACGCTTAAATGTGGAGTAGGCAGCATTGATATTGGAGATAATAGTTACAGCGGGCTGTCCAGAGAAAAACGAATAGAAAACGGCGCTTCGGCGGAATTTGAGCTAAACTGCGGGATGGGTGCCATTTCTGTTGACGATTATTAAAAACAAACGGAGGAAGAACGATTATGGAAACAAAAAAACTTGTAAAATCAAATCAGAATCGAATTATTTGCGGTGTATGCGGCGGTATCGCACAGTATTTTAATATTGACGCAACTGTGATCCGGCTTGTGTGGGTATTATTCTGCCTGGCTGGAGGCAGCGGTGTGCTGGCTTATATTATAGCCGCGATTATTATGCCGCCGGAATATTAAGGCTGTCAGGAGCTGTCAGGAAAGAAATTTTCATAAGGAGCTGTATGCATGGAGACTGCCGGAAATGGATGATATATATAATCTTTTTCCGGCAGTTTTTCTTTTTGGCTGAGGTATTGGTAAATTTTATTTTCATCTATTGATTTTAAAGCATAAAATGCTATAATAAAAAAAGCAACTGAGAAAAACGAAAGAGAATAACGAAAATGTATTTGATAGCACTTTGTGACGACGAGAAAAAAGAACTAGATAAAACAGAGAATATGCTTGATACATATCAGAAACAGCATCCGGGATGCGTGTTTTCGATGGAAAGATTTGAAAGTGCACAGGAACTGCTGCGGATGGTCAGGGAAAAAGATTATGAACCGGATCTTTTGCTGTTGGATATTTATATGCCTAAGAAGACAGGAATGCTTGCGGCACAGGAGCTGCGGGATATGGGCAGCGAAGGGAGAATTATTTTTTTGACCTCATCTGTGGATCATGCTTTGGAAGCGTTTGGCGTGGATGCTTCCCAGTATTTGGTAAAACCGGTAACGGAAAAAAAGCTGTTTCCGGTTTTGGATAAATTTTTATGTGAGATCGAAGAAAAGCAGAAACGGTTTTTGCTGCTGCGGATTGAAGGCAGGATACGCCGGATAGCTTTAGAGCAGATTTTATCCTGTGAAGCGCAGGGCAAACGCCAGTGCCTGTATCTGATGGACGGTACGCAGGCTGTTTTGCGCATGACGATTGCCGAGCTGTATAAGATGCTGGAACAATACGAGGAGTTTGTAAAAGTCGGCGCTTCTTATATCGTAAATCTTGCGCATATCGACAGTTTGAATTCTCATGAGCTTTGTTTAGACAATGGGAAATGCATTTTTTTGCCAAGAGGAGCATATCAGCCGCTTAGAGAAAAATATTTCTGTTATTATTGTGGGGGGGGTAAATGAGAGTTATGATTATATAAAAGAAGCTGTTATTCACAGATGAATGAAAAAGAAACGGATAACATATATTTGCTGAAAAACATTTCCTGAAAAAGATTTCCAAAACATGAGATAAAAGAAAAAGGGTGCAGATACAATGTTCTGGGCTCTCTTTTATTACGATTAAAATATATTAACACGACATAAACTACAAGATGAAGTAAAGGAGAAAGGTATGTTAAAACAAAAAAATATTCATGAAATGACCCGCAGGGAGTACTGCAGCTATGTACAGCGCCATTACAGCAATGATCCGAAATGGGTGCGCACAAGGCTGATTTCCAAATGGGATCAGGAACATGAAAAAAAGAAGAGTGAGGGAACGGTTCAGTGAGCAGAAAAGCGCAGGTAAAACGAGATACAAAAGAGACGCGGATTTCCGTTCAGCTGGAACTGGACGGAACGGGGAAGAGCAGCCTGGATACGGGAATCGGATTTTTTGACCATATGCTGGATGGATTTGCAAGGCATGGATTGTTTGACCTGGATGTCGTCTGCCATGGAGATTTACAGGTGGACTGCCATCACAGTATTGAGGATACCGGCATTGTTTTAGGCAGCGCGATCAAAGAAGCGGTTGGAGATAAAAAAGGAATCCGCCGATACGGGTACTTTATTTTGCCGATGGATGAAGCGCTTGTGCTGTGCGCGCTGGATTTATCAGGAAGACCTTATTTTGTATATGATGCACAGTTTCAGGACAGCCGGTGCGGGGACATGGATACGCAGATGGTACGGGAATTTTTTTACGCGGTCAGCTATCGTGCAGGTATGAATCTGCATTTGAAAGTGCTTTATGGGGAAAATGACCATCATATTGCAGAAGCTTTGTTTAAGGCTTTTGGAAAAGCGCTGGATATGGCGGTAAGCCTTGATGAACGTATTTCGGGCGTGCTGTCTACGAAAGGCGCATTGTAGTTTTGGGCTGATACAACAGGACAGGATGAATCCGCTGTTATGGGTTCATCTTTTTTACAATAATACAATATATTGTATCATAAATGGTAATAATTTATAAAAAATACATAGATATAGTATTAGGCATTGACAATGAACCCTTGTTCGGATACAATAGCATTTATAAGCATGTGGGAAAAAGGAGCAGAGGAAAATGAAGATTATTAAACGAAGTGGTTCGGAGATGACATTTGACATCGACAAAATCAGCCAGGCAGTGAGCAGAGCCAATCTGAGTGTGCCAGAGAGTGCGCGGCTCAATGAGCTGCAGGTCACCTTGATCTCAGAAAATGTGAGGAAAATATGTGAACGAATGGGACGGGCGCTGAATGTAGAAGAGATTCAGGATCTTGTGGAAAATGAGATTATGAACCAGCGTGCGTTTGACGTAGCCAGAAACTATATTACGTACCGTTATAAGCGTGCGCTTGTACGGAAGTCCAATTCTACAGATGAGCAGATCCTAAGTCTGATAGAATGTAATAATGAAGAAGTAAAACAGGAAAATTCCAATAAAAATCCAACGGTCAACAGTGTACAAAGGGATTATATGGCAGGCGAAGTCAGCAAGGATATTACCAAGCGTTTTTTATTGCCGGAGGATATCGTAGAAGCGCATGAAGAGGGAATCATTCATTTTCATGACGCGGATTATTTTGCGCAGCATATGCATAACTGCTGTCTTGTCAATCTGGAAGACATGCTGCAAAATGGAACGGTCATCAGCGAAACGCTAATTGAGCCGCCGAAAAGCTTTGCGACAGCCTGCAATATTGCGACGCAAAGCATAGCGCAGATCGCAAGCGCACAATATGGCGGACAGAGTATTACCTTGTCGCATTTGGCTCCGTTTGTACAGGTCAGCCGTGAAAAATACCGCAGAAAAGTACGGGAAGAGTTTATGGCGCAGGATTTGGAGCTGGACGATATAAAAATCAACGAAATTGCGGAAAAGCGGGTACGGGATGAGATCAAACAGGGGGTACAGATGATCCAGTACCAGGTGATATCACTGATGACGACGAATGGGCAGGCGCCGTTTGTTACCGTGTTCATGTATCTGGATGAAGTGGAAGAGGGGCAGACAAGGGATGATCTTGCGATCTGCATTGAAGAAATGCTGCATCAGAGAATCAAAGGGGTCATGAATGAGCAGGGCATCTATATTACGCCTGCGTTTCCAAAACTAATTTATGTGCTGGAAGAGGACAACATACATGAAGACAGCAAATACTTTTATCTGACGAAAATAGCCGCGCAGTGTACGGCAAAACGTATGGTGCCGGATTATATTTCAGAAAAGATAATGAAAAAGCTCAAACAAGGCAACTGTTATACATGCATGGGCTGCCGTTCTTTTCTGACGGTATACAAAGACGAACATGATAAATTTAAATTTTACGGAAGATTTAACCAGGGCGTTGTCACGCTCAACCTTGTAGACA
>CAOKJJ010000253.1 GCA_948468465.1 uncultured Eubacterium sp.
TCCATATGAATAATCTCCTATATTTTTTTCTTTTAATTTTTGCCGCCCCCCGTTACGCCCGCGTTTCTTGGGCGTTTTGCCTTTGTACCCCCCCCCCCCCCCCCCCCCCCCTAAAAAAAAACGAAAGGCTCCTGCAGGAGCCTTCCTGACTACGGACTTCTTAAAGATCATCACCCTTCTGCAGCCGTTCTATGATATCCGCCCTTTGCGTCAATCTGTAGACCAGTACCGGTACTGCCATACACAGGCTGGCTGCTGCCGCAAATAAAATCAGACTGCTGCTCCATGGAATCTCATACGGCACGCCTGCATTTAACCCCTGAAACACAGCTATGCTAAACGGCACCCCGACAGCAAGTGATACCGCAAGCGAAATGATGCCATAACCGGCGCCCTCCATCCACAGCATCGTGCATGTCTGCCTGACTGTCATGCCAATGCTCTCAAGCACCGCAAATTCTTTGGTACGGTTTTGAATGCCTGCCGCCATCAGATTCACATAGTTTAAAAGCGCAAGCGCCGCCATAATCCCTCCGATGCTGTACCCAAGCGCTTTTATTTTTAATTCCGCATCCAGCATCGATGCATAAACCTCCAGCTTAGACGAAAACGTGACCTTTTTTTCGTCTGCGAAAACTGCTTTTACCGCTGTCTCTGTTTCCTTATCATAAGACTGCTCATAATCAATCTCTACCAGTTCCGCAAAAGTCTCTCCCAACAGCTTTTCGGCAAATTTTTCACTGACAATCAGCTGCGGCGTATAACCTCCGCTGAAATTTCTCGGATCATCGCCCAGCTTTCCGACTGCCGCGATGCGCACGCTGTATTCTGTATCCGGCTCTATTCCCTGCGGCAGCAAAAAACGGACGGTTTTTCCTGCCATGCCAAAATCTCCGGGAGCAAATATTTGTTCTGTCGTCACTGCTGTTTTGCCGTTTTCAAAATCCTGCTTGTCCAATGCCGATCCAAGGCTTTTATTGAGCTTGTCAAATCCTGCCTCATCAATGCCGACCAGCCTTGTGCCAAACATCTGTCTTGCCCAGCTGTCTGTTTCATCCGTTTCATAACGTTTCATATCTGTCTCAAAGTCGCCGGGGCTATATGCGGATGCATAAACCGCGCGGTAATAATCTGCAAACACTTCCGGCTGCCATGGTATCCAGGCTTCCGCAGAAGTTACTTTTCGAATCGTCCTTACGCCGTCCAATGCTTGCAGCTGCGCTATTTTTTCTTCGGTAAAAATCTGCCTTTCGTTTTTGCGCAGTGTCGTCTGATTCAAAATCCGGATATCACTGCCGCCCCTTTCATCGAGCACATGCTTTGCATCATTTCCATAGACCACAATATTTACGGTAAAAAAGACTGCCACAGAGACAGCGGATGATAAAAAGATGACCGCCGCCTGTTTTTTATCTCTGAAAATATTTTGAAGCGCCATTCCAAACAAACAATCCTTCCTGCTTGCACGCCTCCTATGTCCGGCTGTTTTTGGCTGGTAATTGCGTACATGACTCCTATGTTTGGCTGTTTTTGGCTGGTAATTCATCGCTTCTATGGAAGATATGGAAGAGGAGGAGGAAACATCCGCCGCAATTTTAGCAGGCTTGCTGCTGCTTGCAAGATTGACCACAAACGTAAAAAGTCCTGCCGCCAAAAACGCCCCTGCTCCTACCGGCACTACCGATTCTTTTTCATAGGCGCCGTTTAAGGCTAACAGTATGTTCGGCACCGCTGCCTTTGCCGCAAAGACCGCGCCTGCGGTGCCAACGGCAATTCCTGTCACCGCATTCCAGACCGCCTGACGATATACGATGCCCTTTAACTGGACGCTTGTCATGCCGATTGTGTTCAGCTGTCCGTAATAACGGATATTTTTTGCGATGGAAAGATACATCGCATTGTATACAAACAGATAAGCGCTTGCAAAAACCATCAAAAGCATTGCAAAAAGAGCAGCCATAATTTTGCAAAAATGCGGCACCGCATTATGATCAGCCGATATTCTCTGCATGCCGGATATTCCCACAGCCTGATTCATTTCAGAAATATCTTTTGGAAAGTACAGCGGATTGACAAGCGATATCGTAAGCGTTCCGCGCCCCGGATCTGTCTGCTTTACGCCGGATGCATCCAAAAAGGCTCTGGACACATATCCTTTTTCTTTCCCTGTGTAATCTAAAAACCAGCCGCACAGTGTAAATTCCCGAACCTTTTCCGGACTGTTGTCTAATGCCAGCGTGTGATAAGACAGCCGCAGCTTCATCCCGATCTTCGGGTTTTCGATCTGCATCGCTAAAAGCAGCGCCTGGCTTAGCATCAGCTCATCTTCTTTGACCGGATAATGCCCCGTATGCGTCTCCAGTGCAGGCAGCGTCTGCTTCTCCCAGCACGTTTCATCCAGCCAGAAAAATTCTGCTTCGTTGACTGCCTGATCCTCATACTGTTCTGCCTCCATGCAGGCGATCTTGATCCCCGCATGTTTTACTGTAGGCATCGCACGCACGATGTCCGTCTGTTTGGCTGTCGGTTCACTCAGCGAAATGTCATAAGCAATCCCCTGCATCCGCAGCTGGCGTTCTGTCAGCGTATGCCAGTAGCTGGAACCAATAGCAGTCATAACAGCAATTAAAAAAGAAGCCATACTAATAGCAAGCATCAAAATCAGATTCCGCTTTTTTTCTGCACGGTAAGTCGTCCATGCCAGTTCCCGCACAACCCGTCTGTTATTTACTTTTATCATAACGGCCACCTCTGCCCATCTGCTGGGACACTGACTCCCGGCTGCAAATCCTGGCCGCCGTCTTTGCTCATCTGCATAGATGCCGACTCCCGACTGCAAATCCTGCCGTCCTCAATCCGTATAATTCTGCCTGCCATCTGCGCAATTTCTTCATTATGCGTAATCATGACAACTGTCTGCGACAGGCTTTCGCTGCTTGTGCGTATCAGTCCGATCACATCCAGTCCGGTGCGGCTGTCCAGGTTTCCGGTCGGTTCATCCGCCAATAAAATCGCGGGTTTGCCTGCCAGCGCCCTTGCCAGTGCCACCCGCTGCTGCTGGCCGCCGGACAGTTCGTTTGGCATCGCATGCTTTTTTTCTTTTAATCCGAGCATGGACAGCAGCCCGTCCACAAATTTCTGATCCGGACGGATGCCGTCCAGACGAATCGGCAGCACAATATTTTCCCATACATTCATAAGCGGCAGCAGGTTGTAATTTTGAAATACAAACCCGATATTCCTGCGGCGAAATATGGTCAGCGCATCTTTTTTCATGCCGGAAATGTCGTTGCCATCCACGATGACCCTGCCTGCCGTCGGCGTATCCAGTCCGCCCAGCATATGCAAAAGCGTAGACTTCCCGCTGCCGGAGGTCCCTACGACAGCCACAAATTCGCCGCTGTTGACCGCAAGCGTAACCCCATCCAAAGCCTTCACCTGCGTCTGGCCTGTGCCATAATACTTCTTTAGATTTTCCGTTGCTAAAATACTCATATGTACACCTCTGATTTTTAAATTTCAGTTCACATGCATCGGCCGATTCCTGTAACCTGCCTTTTTATCCTAGCAAAAAAATCTTACCGAATTCTTTCTCAAACATGACATTTCTGACACTATTTTTCATCCGCATCCGCCTTTAGCAAATATAACTGCACCACCGTGCCTTTTCGATATTCCGACCGTATTTTGGCATAACCGCCCTGTTTGCCAAGCACCTCTCTGACAAGATAAAGCCCGATGCCATATCCTGACTGTTCCTTCACATCATCTGACCTGTAAAAACGGCGGAACACCAGCCCCTGCTCCTCTTCCCTTATTCCAATGCCGTCATCTTTGACCTGTATGCATACAAACATCTCATAAGAAACAGCCGATAGGTCTATCACAGACCGAGGCGGAGAATATTTTACCGCATTTTCAATGACATTTGAAATAGCTTCCACCGTCCATTTTTGATCTGCATAGCAAAACAGTTGTTCTGCCTGCTGTGTATGCAGCGCAATCACAATTTCTTTTTCCATCGCGGACAGCTCCACCAGCTGGCAGGCCGTCTGCATCAGCTGCGCGGCGTTCTCCCGCTTGGGATGAATCGCGATCATATCCTGCTCCATGTAAGAAGATTTCACAAGCTCTTTCATAAAAAAATCCAGCTTGTCAGACTGTTTTTGAAGCCTGTCCACGAAAAGCCGCGCATCCGCGCACAGCGGCTGTTCTTTTAGAAGTCCGGTATAGAGCATCATATTCGTAAGCGGCGTGCGCACCTGATGCGAGATATCACTAATCAGCGCCTTTACCGTATCCCGTTCTTTTTCAGCGCTTTGCTGATGCATCCTTACCGTTTTTACAAGCCTGTTTAAGCGTGCGATTACCGCGGCGGACATCGATTCATCATATTGCTCCTGCAGCAGCTCCCCATGCAGCGACCGGTCCAAAGTCTCTAACAGGCTCTGATACATTTTTTCCGCCTGCGATTTGTAATGCCGTCTGAAAACAGCCGCCGCACAAAGACTCCCCGCAAGGAAAGAAACGGCTGTCAGATACGGCTGCATGACGCACGCTCCCACATATAGCCTTTCCCATAAACCGTTTTAATATAACAAGGCTTTGACGACCGCTCCTCCAGTTTATCTCTTAACCGGCGGATCCCGACAGACAAGGCGTTATCTTCCACATATTCCGTACCTTCCGGCCACACCCACTCCAACAGCCGTTCTCTTGTTAAGACCTGCCCCGCGTTTTTGACAAGCAAATACAAAATCCGCTGCTCCGTTTTGCTTAATTCCACTGCTTCTTTATTTTTATAAAACTTCATCGTATCAAAACAAAACTGAAAAACCCCGTCCTCATATTCCACAGGCTCCTCACCCATGTTTCTGCGCAGCAGCGCACGCACCCTGGCCCGCAGCACCATCAGACTAAACGGCTTTGTAATATAATCGTCCGCCCCGCTTTCCAACCCTTTTACAATATCCATCTCCATATCCTTTGCCGTCAGCAGCGCAATCGGAACCCGGCTTGTGCGCCGTACCTGTCTGCACAGCTTAAGCCCGCTTCCGTCCGGCAGATAAATATCCAGGATCAAAAGGTCAAACCGGTACTGCCGCAGCAGCTTCTCCGCCTCGGCAATGGTCCCGCACAAATAAAAAGCAAATGCGGAACTGTTTAATGACAGACGGATGCCTTCCGCCAAATCTTCATCATCCTCCAGGATCATAATATTTTGTTTCCGGTCACAGCTCATAATTATTCCTTTCCGTTAGACACTTAAAACGAATTCCTGTGCAAAGTGGCATAATTTTTTTGATGGCTATCCGGACGCCGGGTGAAGGGGAACTGGCCTGGCTGGTTTTCACAGGCTTTACATGTAAATTCGTGAACATTTATGAAAGAATCTGCAGTTGTTATAATTTCACAGAGAGTCCAAATGACTGCATAAAAAATACTATCTGTAATATTTGCAAAGATCGTCTGGTACTCCTGATAGTCATCGTAATACCTGATCAGCCAAATCTTTAGGAATATACAACAACTTAACGCTATAATATTTCTGTAAAGCCATTCACAACCAGCTGGATGAGGGGCGGGGCCTGGATTTCGGCGACGTTGGAAGAATGTTTAGAAGCCCTTAACATTCTGCTCGATAAACCAGGGGCGCAGCCCAGCGTCGCTTTTAGCCACTGGCTGTAAGCCAGGGG
>CAOKJJ010000254.1 GCA_948468465.1 uncultured Eubacterium sp.
AAACTGTCGCATTTTTTTCGGTACCGCTCCACGACTTCATCCACATTTCCTGTCTTTGCATGTGTTTCCCGGTACCGTTCTATGTGTTTCCGGTATTTTTCTTCTGAAAACCCAAAATCCAGAAGCATCAGATTTGTTACATCTGCACGCAGCCTGTAGAAATGGTGCTGTGCTTCAAACTTTGATTCTTTCCGCTTTCCCTTTGGTACTGCCATTTTTCATCCTCCCGCCATCCCCGCCCACAAGGGGCGGAGATTAAAGATTAACAGATACCGAAAGCCGGGCGCACACCAAGAGAATAGGAAGCGTAGTTACAGTCCGCATAGCCGTGCCAGTTCACAAGCGCAAAAGCAGCGCCCGAAACAACGTCACGCAGCCACCAGTTCACACGGTTACAGATCAGATCCGGACGCAGCGCAAACAACGCAAGCTATGACTTATCAATGGTATAACGGTATGAAATAAATGTTCCGTCACACGCCGGAGTGAAAATGTAACTGCCATACACCATACACTCATTCATCAGTTCCACGGTACTGTCATACCATGCATGGTTACTTGGCTTCCCATTTGTGACAGCGTTTACAAGCAGCTCTCTGTGGGACAGAATATGATCCGCTCCAAATGCCTCATTTATTATAGCTTTTGCCTGGTTAAGCCCCGTCTTGTACATATCACTGCCGATATAGCCGCCTTCCGTCGTATTTGCCGCGCCTGCTTCATACTGTCCGGATGCAGTGTTATGCATCTGTGCATTATACAGGCAGGTGTCAGGAACTATGACGGCATGGTGCTTCGTGCATTCTGCATCCCCGCACCGCAGCCAGTAATCAAGATGGGCAATGCGGTAATTCACCCCACCGATTGTCCAGTAATCGCCAACAAACATATCTTGAAACGTTCCCGCTTTGATTGCCGCTGCCTGCTCTGCTGTTAATGAATCCCCAAGACACTTTCCGCGGAAAATGGAATTACGCAGGCCTTTATCCGGGTTATCTGTAATAAATCCGATTTTACCATTTGCGCCTGCTTTTATAAATTCGCCATCTGTAATTGCTTTTGCCAGGTCACTGATTTTAATAATCTTGTCTCCATCAGCAGTTATAATATGCATATAGTCATCGCCACAGGAAACAGACTCCATCTTTTCTAATTCCATAAATAATTGTTCCATTCTTTTCTCCTATCTGAACCGAATTCTCTTTGCTGCCCTGAATACCTTACCATCAGAAGTTACAAACTGTTTTCTATCCGCAGTTACAAAATTTACAGAAATCATTCCTTTTGTCAGCAGCTTTTCCAGAACTTCCTCAAGGCTTTTTGTATATGCGCGGTTCACAAGCGTATTCTGCAAAAGCTGTTCTGGCGCCGCGTTTATGTTGTCCGCATGTGCAGGATCAGATGTTTCTGTAACACGGATGCTTTCAGAAAAAACAGGAGCCGTATTTGTATAATCTTTCATTGCTGCCTCCTTAATTTAACACAATATGTTAATTCCATGTTTTGATTGTTATAAAATATCGAATACCGTTATTTTCAATCCGTTTATCAGAAAACATCATCCAGTATATATGTCATCTGCAGATCATCATCCTTGCCTTTTCTTTTAAAGGACTTGACGCAGACCAGATCGCCGTCTTCATCATACAGTCCAATCTCGCTTATATATTCATTAGCAAGTTCTGATTCTGTTAAAGTGCATTCATACCTGCATACGGTGTCTTCTATAAAAGTGTACCCGTCAATTTCTTTGCGGTACAACTCATGCCTTAATTCACTCTGATCTTCCTCCGGAGCAATCACGCTTCCATCTGCATCACATCCTCCATCACCAAAAGCCATGCCGACAATCGGCGGCAGTGCGATTGCACCTGCTCTCGCCTTCACCAGCTTTTCCCTTGCTTTTTTTGTTATAAGCACGTTGCTTGCCACGTCACAGCACCTCCCTTCTGCACATCGCATTCAATATCCTGGATCCATTCATCGCCACATTCCCATCTAAAAACCATAGATTTCTTCTTATTTCAACCAGCCCGTCCCTGATTTCTTCTGTATTACCGTTAACAACAATATGAGTTTTGACTGCAGCTTCCATTCTGCATCTGGTCGCATCCAGACAGGCTTTTCCATCCAGTTTCCATCTGCCATCAAAATAGATAAGCCTCCAGAAATCAATGATAAATGCCAGTGTCTCCCTGACTGATGGATTTCCTAATTTATTTGCGCTTTCAATCTTTCCATAGATTTTCAGACGGAAACTGCGGTATGCTGCGTCAAGGCAGACAGAGCCGTCGAGGTTCCATGCGCCGTCAAACAATTTTGTATGCAGCGCTGCAAGCTCGTAAAAAATTCCCATATAATATTTCAGGCCAAGCCGCAGGTCGTACCTTCTTTTCTGGCAAAGCTGCACACTGCCGTCAAGGTTCCATGCGCCGTCAAAAATATAACAGCCCCAGAACGGAACCTGTGTCCTCATTGTCAGTTTCCAGAGAAGCATCTGCTCCAAATTTCGGTTGTCCATGACATCGGCCACTTTGTCATAAATAAAAAACGTTGTATGTGACTGTTTTATCTTTTTTAACAGCTCTTTTGCTTTCTTTACATCCAGAGTTCCTTCTCCTTCAAACACCGCCCGGAAAATATTAGGATGCGCCGGATGCCATCCATCGTCCCCAGGATCATGACAATCTGATATACGCGCTGCAAATCCCGTTGCATTTTGAAGGTAATATTCCATGCGATGCGGCGTCATAGGCGCGCGATAATCCCGCTTCTGGTAAATCAGCCTGCGCCGTTCCTCATCCTCAAGGGATTCCCTTATTGGAAGCCCCCACTTTTCTTCATGATACCTAAGCCCCCATGTAGCTGTCTCTGGAAAGAACTGCTCCGGCAGCGTCTGAGCCAGTATGAAAGCATCGTCATACTCCAGCCCCATTACCTGATACAGCCATTTTCCCACATATGAATTTTCATAAAACCCAGTTGACACATCATCAAGCATACGCAATGCGCTACTGCTCGTAGGGAAATTCTCTAGGTCTATCCTGCCCATAAGCGCCTCCTAACTAAACTCGCAGCTTCCGGTCAATGGATATTCTTCACCGTCCAGCACAATATTGTCCATGGCCCCGTTCATATAAAATCTTTCAAAGTCTTCCAGACCGTCTATGCCTCGAAGTACCGGTCGGACATCATTATACCGGAGTATGCCTTCCTGCTTGGCTTCTGCATATACTGCCATAACTGCTTTTTCAAAACAGCGTGAAATCTGTTCCGGATCCGTAATATCCCTGTCATACAGCATCCCAGTACATTCATAATTTACCCGCAGGGTTGTCGCCGGGACACATGACAGTTTCGCACAGGCAGTCGGCAGCAGCCTCCTCGATCGGTCATCCGGTGAAACAATGTAATCATATACAGCCTGCACCAGTTCTTCATTTGCGGGCTGGCCATTCACATCAATCAGCACAAGTTTCACGGTACCCGGTCCATCAAATGCCGGGTCTACGATACAGTCCCCGGCACCTGCCTCCTTAGCCCATCGTATGTAATCCCTGTCGTTTCCAAGAAATGTCCTGCTGTTGGCATATTCCTCTGCTATCCGGTCATAAAAATCATCGTTCGACTCACGCCGCGCCCCGCCTATTGCCGGTTCCGGATTTGTGATTGCAGTTATTTCATCCAGCGGGTTTTCCATAATAACAATGCAGTCGGCTTTGACATTTGATTCCGGGCCGTCATCGACCGCCGTTACCGGTATGAGGGCTGTTCCATCTTCCCCGATCACGCGGCTATCATCCGAAGAAAATCCAATCGCTGGCGTAAACCTTGTTGCCGGGACGCAGAACACAGCCCCGGCTTCGATTTCGGTGCCGGCAGCGCCCTGTATTTTCAATACACAATGCGCCTTTTTCGCAGGATGCCTCGTTAAATTTACCTGCATTCCCTGGTAATCCAGCCAGTCATCCCATGCAAACTGAGGGAATGCCGCCATGATTGCGCGCACGATGTAAAACTGCACGATCTCGGATTTCTGGATCGCTGCCGGCATGGTAAAATCATATGGGAAGCCACCTGGCATATCATCAATGTCCGCAGGCAGGTTTCCCATCATACGCTCATGTATTTCTTCCGGGCTGTTATTTGCCACAAAGTCCGGCTGCATAAATTCTGGCTGCATTACATCCACCCTTTCTTTAAAATGTTATCTTAAATGTTTCGTCCCACCCGGTTCCTTTCACATCAAACGAAAAATGCACATCGTCCCCTTCCCATTCAAATTCAAAATTATTTACATATTCTGTGCGTGGATTCGTCATCAATGTATCTGTAATTGTCCGGATGATTATTGACTCAGTAATATCATGGTCGCTTTCCTGCACCGCCTCTTCAAGTTCGGAGCCAAGGTCATACCCGGTTATTTCCTCAAGATATGCGCTATGGTCGTACCGTTCTGTCTGCACCATTTTAAAACACCATGTTGCAAACGCCTCACGGCCTTCGCATTGGATCATATTTCCCGCGTTATCCCTGGCAAAATCCCCCATGACGGGATCCCATTTCACGCTCCGCCTGTATTCCACATCGTATTCGTCATCCCCTGCATCAATATCCGGAACTTCAAATACCGGGAAAAGCTGGTCTGCCATTCTTATCCCCCCTGTCTCAGGAACCTAAAATTTCGGAATTAAGAACAATATCAATAACGACCGCCTCATCTTCCACCCATGCCACAAGCACACGGTCTCCGGGCTTGATCCATCGCATTTTGTCCGGAAGATATACATCATGATAATGCTGCCCTGTCGGGCACAATCCGTGGTCGTGTTCCCCTTTTTTTCCATGCATGTGCGGAACACTGACCGGAGGATTATGCAAATCTGCCGGTCCTCCCTGCCACGCTTTTTCACTCCAGTCTTCCTCTTCCCATCCCTGGACGCTTGGAGCTTCATCCGCCCACCACGTCATTGTCATAGGGATTGCCGGGTTCCAGCTTACGCTGCGGCAGATCGTATATTGTCCTTTTGGTATCTCCAAAGGGAATGTGTTTGTAAGCAGGCTCATATTCGGGAGTATCTCTCCAAAATCAAGCACTAAAGGAGACTCTTTGCATTTTTTCATTCTCTGTGTCAGCACTTTCGCCAATTTGCTCGCGCCTCCGCTTGAATCAAATGCCATTCCGGCCACCTCTCATTTCTTTCTTTTAATATCCATTGTCATGCTCCGCGTCTCTGCATCATGCTGTATACTGAGCACATAAAAATCACCTTTGATCTGCTGTGCCCTCATGCATACCAGATCGCCTTTTCTGATATATGGAACATCAGGCGACTGCACCTTTGCTTCATTTTTCAATCTGCCATTTTCATCCAGGATCGCCTGTGCCGCTGATTTTGCGTCAGAAAGTTTTTCATCGTGCCCCCTCTTGTAAATCCTTTGACGGATGCCATACTTTGTATCCCCGTTCAGGGTAGCAATTACTTTCTCTTTTCCACCTTTCTTCTCCTTCCCCATGATCTTAACGCGCGTTACCATATCTTCTGTGCTAAGGGAATGTGTCAGGGCTGTCGTGTTATCTGTTTCAAAAACATATACATCCTTATTTCCGCCGCGCTTCACAATCTGCACCTGCCCTTTTTCCTGGCGTATGATACATTTG
>CAOKJJ010000255.1 GCA_948468465.1 uncultured Eubacterium sp.
CCGCATTGGAATAGCAGGTTGCGATATCGCCTGCGCGGCGCGGTTTGATCACATACGGAATCTTCACATCATTGGCTTTTTCAAAGTTTTTCACGATATCCAGCACGCTGTATCCGTGTCCGGTTCCAAGGTTATAGATACAAAGTCCGGCTTTTTCTTCGATTTTCTTTAACGCTTTTACATGTCCTACGGCAAGGTCTACCACATGGATATAGTCTCTGACACCTGTACCGTCCGGCGTATCGTAATCATCGCCGAATACTCCCAGCTCTTTTAATTTTCCGACTGCCACCTGTGTAATGTAAGGCATCAGGTTGTTCGGAATGCCGTTTGGATTTTCGCCCATCAGGCCGCTCTTATGCGCGCCGATCGGATTAAAGTAGCGCAGTAAAATGACGTTCCACTGCGGGTCGGCTTTTTGAATATCCGTCAATACCTGCTCCAGCATGGATTTTGTCCATCCATACGGATTCGTGCACTGCCCTTTTGGACATTCCTCTGTAATCGGAATCTGTGCCGGATTGCCGTATACGGTAGCCGAAGATGAGAAAATAATGTTTTTGCAGCCGTTTTGACGCATGACATCTACGAGCGTAAGCGTGCCGGAAATATTATTGTTATAATACTCCCAAGGCTTCTGCACAGACTCGCCGACCGCTTTAAGGCCCGCAAAATGAATGCAGCTGTCGATCGTATTTTCCGCAAACAGCCTGTCTAAAATTTCCCGGTCTAAAATATCCCCCTTATAGAACTTAAGCTCTTTTCCTGTAATCTGTCTGACTCTGTCCAGCGATTTTTCGCTTGCGTTGCTCAGATTGTCCAGCACAACGACCTCATAGCCTGCGTTTAACAGTTCCACACATGTATGGCTTCCGATATATCCGGCTCCGCCTGTTACTAATATTGCCATAATTTTATTCTCCTTTTCTAAGTTTTCAACTGCATTTCATGTTTTAAGTTTATCCTTGTTTTGCACAAATGTACAGAAAAAAATGTATAAAAAATATGTAATTTTGTTGCACAAACTAAAAAAATACTGTATAATGCCTGCAGCCTGGTATTACATAATTATGGAAAACACAAAGGAGACATCTGCCGTGCATGAAAATTATAAAAACTCATACAAATCCACAGAAAAAGAGCTTGTATCGTTAGCCGTATACAATGTCGGCTACCAGAAATGCGACCCGCAGTACCAATGGGGGCCAGGTGTAAGGGATCACTATCTGATCCACCATATTATAGCCGGAAAAGGCTGCCTGAAAGTAAAGCAGACATCCTTCCAGCTTAAGGCCGGAGACTCTTTTTTAATCTATCCGGATACAGAAGCTTCCTATATCGCAGACGTAAAGGATCCCTGGGAATATGCCTGGGTAGGATTTAACGGTTCGGATGCTCCGATTATTTTAAAAGCTACGGACTTTACACCAACCTGCCCGGTCATTACAAATACTCCTTACGGCAAAGAACTGACGCAGCAGCTGCGTCATATTTATGAAGTACGCGGAAGTGATTTTGAAAGCGCCGTGGAAATGACCGGACATCTGTATACGGCGCTTGCTGTCTTTTTAAAAGGTGCGGGCCATGCCCCTGTGCAGAATAATTATCATACATATGTGCAAAAAGCGATTGCATATATATCGGCACATTATTCCTACCCGATTACGGTGGAAGACATTGCTGATTATGTCGGCTTAAGCCGCAGCCACCTGTTTCGTTCGTTTGAAGCGGTGCTGCACATCTCTCCAAAGGAATATTTGTCCCAGTTCCGCATTAAGCAGGCATGCTACCTGCTGCGGCATTCCAACCTGTCCATAACGGCCATTGCCAATTCTGTCGGGTTTGAAAGCAGCCTTTATTTTTCGAAAGCCTTTAAAAAGGCAAAGCAGATGCCGCCGCGCGAGTATAAGCAAAGGCACAGCAGCCAGGTAAATTTAACTTAATTTTTTCAGACATTCAAGCATATATTCATATAGAAATATATTTCATTTTGTGGTATATTATTAGTTATTGGAAGATACTTCCAAAATACAAATGATTGTGAGAAAATTAATGTCTTATAACTATTGGAATGTTATATGCAAATTAAGAAATTATTTTAATGGCAATAAAAATGTCTCAGAAAAATTGGCAAAAGAAGTATCCGGAAGAATTGAATGGTTTAACAATTACTTCAATATGTTTCAAAATCCATTATTTTTTCAGGATCAAAAGCATCCATTGCCAGACTTAATAAGATGCAATATTATTCTTGCGGAACTTGGATTCAATATAGGTATGGAGTTTGGCGGAAGACATTATTGCATTGTTTTAAAAAATAGTTCTGTAAACAACAAACGTGTTTTGGTATTGCCTGTAACTACACAAAAACCTTCTGATTATGATATATTTAAAAATACTATTTATATTGAATTCGATAAAATAAAAGGTTTAAATGCGACAAAAGATATAGGAAACCCAAATGGCCATAAACGATGGGTAAATATTTTAAACATTAGATCTATAAGCAAAAACAGAATTATTTATCCTGTTGATCGTGGAATACCGAATATTTCTAAAGGCCAAATGAGAGTCATTTCTGCAAGAATCATTTCACAGATAGCAATGCGTGGTGATTTAGTTGATCTTGATAAAAAATATAAAAAATTGGAAAAGCAATATAAAAAACTATTAGAAAGTTATGAAAACACGCAAAACCATATAAATTGACTACATCAAGTAACAGTTCAGATAACCCTTGAACTGTTACGCATCCGGCCATTGAAAATCGCTTCTCGATGGGCCGGATGCCTGCAGCCACTACATTTTCATACGGTCTGTGCAGTAAATGTGCAGACCTACCTAAACTGTTACTACATCAAATCTTTATTTGCACATATAATAAAAAAGGCGTTGACAAAGCCTGAATATTATGATACATTTAGCTTATCAAATTTGCTCTTAAGTGAGCCAGCAGGACTTGAGCCTGTTATTCGCATATTCTATATGCGTCTTATGTTTTAACTATCAAATTAAAAACTGTGAAGTTTTATGAACACTCTTTCGTGAGTGTTCTTTTTTGTTCTGAAAATCCTATATCCAAAAAGAACCTTATTTTTATTATCAGGTTCTTTTTGGTGTTCACACAAATCAATTAAATTCTCCCACACTGTTTCCTGCACTTTAACAACAGCTGTTCAAACTCTTTTTCTCCGCGCAGGAACTCATATGCGGGATCGCTTTCCAGCATTTTTAAAAGCGGCGGCAGCAGTTTTTCGGAAATTTGAATTTCACCTTCCGGCTTTTTATAAATACAATGATACAGCGGTGACTGGTCCGGACGAAACGGCTGTTTCATATCTTCCAGCATCTGCTTTAACAGTTCCATGCTTTTGGACACATTTTTCGTCTGCGTTGCCACAGATAACAGCCCGACCAAATGCATGTATCCCCATGCGTCAAATGCATGTGCCGCTTCTTTTGCTTTCTGCGCGATCTGTTCTGCTATCGCCGTCTCTCCCCTTTCCAGTTCCAGATCGACCAGCCTGGAAAAAATTCCAAGAACCATCTGCGACAGCTGCAGCAGCTGCCTTTCCAGCAGTTTTATGGCCTCTTCACAATTGCCTTTTTTCTCATATACATCGGCCTGAAAAACTGCCTTATTTAAAAGGTCAGGTTCCGGCAGCTGGTCAAGCACTTGCTGCGCTTTGTCCAACGCACCGCACTGCATGTACTGGGACACAGCCATAAATCCGGCCCTTTGTCTGATCTTCGCGTCGCCGTTTCGCATCGCACGCTCATACCATTCTGTAATCTGCGGCTGGTATTGTTCTTTTTCCTGTTTTGACAGTTCTGACATAAGGATCGCTCCCTGTATCAGATTGGCCATTCCCTCCAGCAGTTCACCGCAGTCCGGATAGTCCCTGATCTTTTGTCTTGCCATTACGACGCCTGCCTGTATTCCGTCTGCCTGTATTTTTTGGATGGTCTCTTCCTGAAACTGCTGAATTTCCTGCTGTGTCAGCGTTTGCTGAAAACAAAACAGAGAATTTAAATCTACCTTCAGCAATCTCGCCAATTTTGGAATTAATGTAACATCCGGATAGGTGACACCTTTTTCCCACTTATGGACGGCCGGTGCGGATACGCCCAGATATTCGGCTACCTGTTCCTGCGTCAGCCCCAGTGCACGGCGCTTTTCATAAATTACAGTGTTCATTGCCATTATGATTTCCTCCTGCTTCTATTTTGAGAATCGGTGCACACGGTTCTTATCTGTTTCTTACATATTAACTATAGCAAAAGGACTTGCCATGTGCAATGGAGTGATTGTTAAAGAAAGCAGCGAAAATTTAACCTGAGGTTAAATTTTTTCCTGTTTCTATAACGCCACACACACTGCCCCAACAACAATGCACAATACGCCAAGCACCTTCTTTTTCGTAATCGTTTCCTTTAAAATCACGTAAGAAAGCAGCATCGTCCAAATATACGTAATCGAAGAAATCGGAAGTACCACCGAATAATCCAGAACACGAAGCACCAAAATATTCACTGCTGCCGCTGCCAGATATAAAATACCACCGATATATAAGTTAACATTCAGCAGCATCTTTACAAATCCGTCACTGCCAGACGCCCTTTTGAAGAATATAGATGCCGCAGAGCCCATAAATGTCATGCTTAATACCATAAAAAAATAAATCATTCCGCGTCACCTCCTCCAATCAATACGACGCCGCATGTAATGATGATAATTCCAATGACCTTAAGCGCTGACAGCTTTTCCTGCAGTACAAAAAATCCAAGTACAGCGCTTAAAACGTAATTCGTACTCATCATCGGCTGCAGCACTGACACACTTCCATACCGGTATGCAATCAGCATGACTACGGCTCCCAGCCCATATAACACAAATCCGGACAGCAAAAACAAAATGCCTCCATCCACCGAAAGCTTCCACATCAGCTGTCCGACACAGGCCAGCACCGCGGCTGTCAGCATCAATACAATTCCTTTTTTGTTTTTTTCAAATGATTCGCGCATAGCATCCCCTTTTCCCATTTGTTTTCTCAAATATAAATACCCCCGCAAACAATGCTGTTTACGAGGGTCAGTTACATCCAAAGAGCTTGTCCGTTAAGCTGCCTTTTCTTTTGCGATCTCAGCTAACTTAGCGAAGCCTTCAGCGTCATTGACAGCCATATCAGCCAGAACCTTGCGGTTCAGGTCGATATCTGCCATTTTTAAGCCATGCATAAATCTGCTGTAGGAAATGCCGTTCATTCTTGCAGCGGCATTGATACGTGCGATCCACAAGCTGCGGAACTGTCTCTTTCTTTCTTTCCGTCCTTTATAAGAAGTTGCCAGCGCGCGCATGACAGACTGTTTTGCAACACGATACTGTTTCGAGCGTGCGCCTCTGTAGCCTTTTGCTAACTTTAATACTTTTTTATGCTTTTTCTTTGCGTTCAAGCCGCCTTTTACTCTTGCCATGTCTGATCTCCTCCTTCATTATTTAAATGTATGGTAAAATCTGCTT
>CAOKJJ010000256.1 GCA_948468465.1 uncultured Eubacterium sp.
TGATTCCAATAATTTCAATGATTTCAATGATTCCAATAATTTCAATGATTTCAATAATTCTAATGATTCCAGTTCTTCCAATGATTTCCATTCTTCCTTTCATGATCCCTGGCTGTGCTTTCTTCGCCAGTGATCCCGGCATTTCAATATACGTTCAAAATCATGTTCGTTCCTGTGAAGCAGGCTCATGACAGTAAACAGCCAATAACGCTTTTGGATCCGATGGTATAATTCCCCGTCCAGCTCTTTCAGCTCTCTCGTAAATGAGGCCGCAATGCTCCTGCCTGCTGCCTGATCCCGATAGCGAAGAGCTGCGGTGACGTAATAATCCGTGACGACCGATACGAGCTTGCGGTACCAGTACTCTCTGCCGGCATTTGATTTTTCAGCGTTTCGTCCTTTTGTCCTCACAATGGCCCGGATCACAGTCTCCGCCTGATGGATGCGCATTTCCCTGTTTTTTGCGGATACGCTCTGCCCCGTATCCCCGATACGGTATACATACAGCTGTTCATCCAAAATGCACAGCTTTTTCGCATGACTGCAAGGTACTGTGAAGAAAAAAGCATCATCATAAGAAACTTTTTTCGGCAGGCGGTACGACAGTTTTTTATAAAAATCCGTATGGTAAATCAAGCCATGCAGGCAGAAAAGCATGCCATGCCGTTCCCACTCCTGCAGCAGCTCACGCATGGAAAGCAAACGGATTCCCTGACCGCCTTCCCCATTCCAGGGCCAGGACCTTTTATGAACCACTGTTTTCGCAGGCATTTGATACAGATCATAGCCACAGGCAGCGACCTGTACATGGATCTGAGACAATTGCTGCACCACTCTTGCCAAAGCATCTGTCCGCAGCCAGTCATCCGCATCCAGCACTTTGAAATATTTCCCCGTGCAGTGCGCAATGCCTGTATCAACCGCGCATCCATGCCCGCCGTTTTGCTGCTGTATCAGGACAAAACTATTCGGATGCTTTTCCTTGTATGCATCCACTGCCTCCGCTCCCTGATCTGTCGAGCCGTCATCCACTACAACAACTTCTATGCGGTCCATCCATTTCTGCGGCAGCAATAAGGAACTCAGGCATTTTTTTATATACTTCCGCGAATTATACATTGGAATAATAATAGATAATATCTTCTGCATGACTGTCTTATCACTTTCCTTCATATCTGTCACAGATTTCCTTTGTCTTTCCAAACGCCTCCACTCTCCCATGCTCCAGCCAGACGACCTTGCTGCACATATTTCGAATCTGCTCCATTTCATGCGATACAAACAAAACCGTAGTACCGCCGCTCATCATCTCCCGCATCCTTTTCCTGCTTTTTTCCTGAAACTGCGCGTCGCCGACCGCCAATATCTCATCTACGATCAAAATCTCCGGACTGATCACCGCGGCAACGGAAAATGCCAGGCGCATGACCATGCCTGAGGAATAATTGCGCAGCGGCACCTCGATAAAATCACTGAGTTCTGAAAATTCCAATATTTCATCGTATTTTTTATTTAAAAACTGTTCGGAGTAGCCTAAGATGGCACCGTTTAAAAAAATATTTTCCCGTCCGGACAGCTCGTAGTCAAAACCAGATCCCAGTTCCAGCATGGGAACTATGTTTCCATGATTCACACAGCTGCCTTTCGTCGGCTTCATAATCCCGGAAATCACTTTCAGCAGCGTGCTCTTGCCAGCTCCATTCCTGCCGATAATGCCCAGCACATCTCCTTTTTCCACCGTAAAAGACACGTCCTGCAAGGCCCAAAACTCTGTATAGCTGATTTTCTTTGTCAGCGTTTGTATCATAAATTCTTTTAGCGTATTTACGCGGTCGCCCGCCATGCGAAACCGCACGGATACGTCCTTCACTTCTATTACAGTTCTTGCTGTTTTTACTGTCCTCATAGCCTGCTCCTGCGCTTAAATATAGAAGATAAATTTATCCTGTGTTTTACGGAAAACAAACAGTCCCGCCAGAAAAGACGCCGCCGCAAGCAGCGTGCAAATCAGATAATCGCGCGGCTGCGGGGAGATCCCTTCCAAAATGATCTTGCGGAAAAACTGGATAAAGTGGTACATCGGATTAACAGCCAGCACACCCCTAAATGCATCCGGCAGTATGGATTCCGGATAAAAAATCGGTGTCGCATAAGTAAATGCCATGCAAAACACGCTCCAGATAAACTGCATGTCACGAAAAAACACCATAACCGCTGACAAAACAAATCCGATGCCAATGCAAAAGACAAGCAACAGCAGCAAGTCAAACGGTATGAGCAGCCATGCTTTTGTGATCTTCACACCTGTAGCAAGACACATGATCAAAAGCGGCAGCAGCGAAACAAGCAGATTCACGCCGGTGGAAACAACCTTGGATACCGGATAAATATACTTTGGCACATATACCTTTGTAATCAGTCCCGCGTTTCCAGTCACCGCATACAGGCTGATATTTGTCGATTCGCTGAAAAAATTAAACAATACGATTCCCGCCAGCAGATAAACAGGATAATTTATGATATCCGCTTTAAATATGGTAGAAAACACAAAATATTGAACAGACATCATTAAGAGCGGATTGACAAAGCTCCACAACGCGCCCAGCACAGACCGCTTGTACTTAATCTTAAAATCCCTGGCTACTAACTGCCGGATCAAAAACCGATATTTGCCAAGCAGCCTTACAGCCGTCACTGCCAGATTTTTTCTGTTCATCCTGTTTTGACGCATCAGATACATGCAGTATGCCGCAAAGAGCAGTCCTGCCGGTATTACAATCTGCCAGTAATGCGGCCCCGTCCACACCAGGTCTGTGCCGTGCGTGTCAAAGCAGAGAACTCCTTTTACTGCTTCCCCGTTTATAAACAGCTGCTGGTTGAAAGGCGTCTTCGACAAATGATACCAGACACCTATGGCGCTCCCCGCCATGCCATCCTGTGAAGCAAGTTCTATCGCCATTGTATTCCCCCGCAGATGCTCCAGCCGTTTTGGAAGTATGTTTACAATTTTCTGGCCTTCCTCTGTCTTAGCCATGTCGATGCTGTTTTCATATACCAGCTGCCCTTTCGTTTCGTTATACAAGCGAATATCCAAGTGTCCCTGATTCCTGCGCTCATGATGAAAATCCGCGATATAAAACTGAAAATCTTCCAGCGTATCCATATCACAGCGAAAAGTCTGCCGTATTACATATCCCTGCGCAAACTCACCGGTCACACGTTCCATACGCAGACTTTGCAGCTCATTGTTTGCCGTCCGTTCAAACAGCTGCGCGCCCGCCGCATAATAAAAGATTCCCGCCAGCAAAAAATAGACGGCCACTGCCAGGATACAGCCCTGCTGAAAAGTTTGTAGTTTATGCATTTGCACTATTTTTCTGAACATTCTCTCTTTCCCATGCTTCAATGTTTGCTGCCAAGTCATTTTTCAATGACATTTTTTCATAAATCCACCGCATTTTTTCCTGCACAGCCTTCTGGCTAAACCCGCTTATTTTTTCCAGATTCTGCTTTCCGCAGGCTTCCATGCGGGCACTGTCACAGATCATTTTTTCCAGTGCGTCCCGAAGCTCATCCGCCCGATCCGGTGAAAAGCGTAAAGCCGCATCCGTAATAAGCTCCCTGTTCCCGCGAATGTCTGATGCCAGGCACGGCATGCCTGCCGCCATCGCCTCCATCAACGCGACAGGCATCCCTTCCCGTATCGACGGAAATACAAACAGATCCGCATTTTTATATATAAAGCGCATATCCTTTTGATATCCAGCCATCCGCAGCAACCTGCCGACTCCCAGCTTTTGTGCATGCCTTTGCAGCTTCTTTTTCCAGCTTCCCTGCCCGCAGATTAAATAACAGACATCCGTTCTGCCCAAATCCGCCAGTGCTTTGATGACCAGCCTGTGGTTCTTTCCTTTATTCAGCTCTCCGACAGACAGGATCACGTACGCATCACCTGGAATATGGAACCTTTCGCGCAGCATTTTTTTCTCTGCCTCGTGCTCCTTATCATCTGGCGCATACCTGTCCGTATCAACACCTACACCCGGAATACGACAAACGCATCCAGCGGCAAATTTCTGTTTGGCGATCCTTTCATCTTCCTCATTTACAGTAACAAGCATATCCGTCCAGTGCGCCAGCAGCTTTTCTGCCGGATAATACAATGCCCAGTTTTTCCAGGGCGCCCCTTTGTAAAAATGAAATCCATGCACGGTATAAAGCACCCCCATGCCCCGCCGATGTGCCGCCATCCTTGCCAATGCCCCGCCGACCGGCGACTGACAGTGCATCCACAAAAAACGGTACTTCCCGGTCAGCTGCCGCAGCTGGCAGTATGCCCGGATGCACGCCGCCAATCTAAGGCTGCGCGGACAATCCCACTGATGCCATACGACATGCATCGCATGCAGCTTCTTTTTCAGCCGCCGTACTTGTTTGTCATCACATGTATTTCCTTTTACAAAATTGCAAGCCACATGCACCTCATATCCCATCTGCTGCATCAAGCGAAGATTCGGCATGTTAAACTGATCAATCATCGAAGCCACAGAAGCAGCCATCAGCACTCTGCGTCTGCCGCCTTCACATTTGCCGCCGTCACGTTTGCTGCCTTCATCAAAAGATCTCTTATCATCCGCACTCATGCTTCATTCATAATATCCGCGACGGACTTCATAATTCGGACATACATTGCATAGCTGTCCGACTCCTTTTTTCCTTCTTTCTGCTCCGCATCCGCATCTGAAAGCCGAAACATGTCCAGCACGGCGTTTGACGCATGTGTCACACCCCAGAGCATCTCATCCGCATCCGTATCCAATGCCTGACAGATGCTTACAAATGTTTCCAGGCTCATGATCCTCGTTCCACGCTCTATATGCCCTAAAAATGACATGCTGATTCCACACTTCTTCGCCAGCTCATCCTGTGACCAGCCCTTTGCTTTACGGACCTGCCGTATCCTGTTTCCCATCTTTCCATAGTCCAGCTCACGCATTCTGCGACCTCCCATTCTGCATAAAACATAACAATTTGCTATAAAATGTTATGTTTTACAAGCATCGTTATATATCCTGCATCCAGCATAAAACAAGGGAAAAACAAAGATGCTATAAAAAAAGCAGATGCAAAAAAACGTGCACATTTTTTGCATCCACAATCATGATTCTTTTTTTCATTAAGAAAAAACATGAAAAATTCTTGTGCAATTTTTATATGTTTTTTGCACATAAAGTTGTTGTATCTGGTAATTTCTTACAATTTTTTCATTTATATTGCAAAAAATACGAAGTTGGTGTAGAATACTCAAAGATAACATTTTATAGCAAAATGTTGATAAAAAGAATTAAAAAGATTTGTCATATCATGATTCTGTGAAATTTTGTGTCATACAAAAAAGAGCCGTTGTCAACGGCTCTTTTATATCTGCAGCAATATGAATGAAATTTCATCCGCACTTGAATCCCGGCTACTGCTGCTGGCTGGT
>CAOKJJ010000257.1 GCA_948468465.1 uncultured Eubacterium sp.
AAGACGCTCAGCAAGGGCTTCGCGCCTAAGTCTCCGTAAGCGCTGGATTTCACCTTCGCTAAAAGCGCCCCTCTAACGTCCTTTCAGAGGAGGTTCCGGCCGCCAAAACCATCCCGCCAGGCGCAGAGTCTGACTGTGAGAAGATTAAGTAAATAATACTGCCTTTTAGTGGAAACGGCTGTGTTGCAAAAGATTCAACATTGTCTGTGAATGGAAACGGCTGTGTTGCAAAAGATTCAACATTGTCTGTGAATGGAAACAGCTGTGTTCCAAAAGTTTTAAGCATGCTATAGTAAAAACAATTTTTGTATGAGGCTTATAAAGTAATCAGCGAATGCGGCATGCTTGATACTTTCTGCGTACAGGATATTGATATGTCCCAGTTTTTTTTCGCCCAGATAATAAGTGACGGTTCCGGCGGGTTCTCCTTTTTTGACAGGTGCTGTTACAGATTTTGGCAGCCGGATCTTTTTGGTGACCTGGCTTAAATCTTCGCCGCTTGTGCTCACATAGCTCATATCTGATTCATAGGTTAGCGCTACAGAGTCTTTTTCCCCTTTTATTACAGCCAGATTGGGTAATGGGGAAGGGGCTTTGTCTTTATAGACGCGGCAGACAGAAAAGCCGTAATTTAATAGTGTTTGGGCGTCTGCGGTACGCGATTTGATATCAGGCGCCGCCATCAGGACAGCAATTAGTTTGATGCCGTCTTTTTCAGCGGTAGCTGCCAGGCAGTATTTTGCGGCAGCTGTATAACCGGTTTTTAGTCCGGTCGCGTAAGGATATTGTTTGAGCAGTTTGTTGGTATTGGCAAGCCCGAATTCGGAGTCTCCTCTTTTTGTGCGGTGGGTAATATTTTCCATCCAGATTGTGCAGTAGTCGTGGATTTGTGGATGACGGACACTTAGTTCCCTTGCCATCAGGCCGATATCGTAGGCGCTTGTCAGATGGCCGTTTGCGGAAAGGCCGCAGCAATTGGCGAAATGCGTGTCTTTCATGCCAAGGTCAGCGGCTTTTTTGTTCATCTGTGCGACAAATTCTTCTTCGCTGCCGCAGATGAACTCTGCCATGGCGACGCAGGCATCGTTTGCGCTTGCGATGCTGATGCATTTGATTAAAGTTTCGACCGTCTGGACTTCTCCGGCTTCCAGAAATACTTGTGAACCGCCCATGCTGGCGGCGTATTCAGAAACAGTTACTTCGTCGGTAAGGGAAATCTGTTTTTTTTCAATAGCGTCAAAGATCAGGCAAAGCGTCATAACTTTGGTTACGCTTGCCGGCGGCCGGGATACGTGTTCTTTTTTTTGATACAAAATGGTTCCTGTTTCCGCCTCCATTAAAAGCACGCTTGGTGCGGATATGTCAAGGGAAGGCTGGGAAGATGCGGCTTTCTTTTTGGCGTGTACAGGACAAGGTGCGGATATGAATAAAGCAAGCGCCAGAAATGCAGCAATAAAACGCTTCATAAGACAGTTACCCATAAGACAGTTATCCATAAGACAGTTACCTGAAAATCCTTTTTTATAATCTAGTCGGCAGTTTTGGAAAATATGACTGATTTGTGAATTATTTCGATATATTTTTTGGTAAAAATAAATTTTAGAAAAAGGTTTGAATATGAATGTATTAATTGGTATAATTAGCGTTATCGTAGTAATTTACCTGTTTTGGCAGTATCAGGAATTAAAAAAGTTTGACGTAACACCCTATGAGATGTTGTCTGCAAAAGTGAACAATCAGCTTAAAATTGCAGTCATTTCAGATTTGCATTCATTTTCTTATGGGACGGAAAACAGGCTCCTTTTAAAAGCGGTAAAAAACGCGGCGCCGGATTTGATTTTGATTCCTGGTGACCTGATCGTAACGGCTAAAACGGAAAAGTATGACGTTTCGCTTCAGTTTGTCCGGCATCTTTGCGCGCTTGGCGTGCCGGTATTGTTCAGCAGCGGGAACCATGAGAGCAAAGCAGCCCTGCCGGAATCGGACAGCCATCCGGCCTTTGCGCAGTATTGCACGCAGATGGAGCAGTGCGGGGTAAAGATTTTGAATAATAAAAACTGTGAAGTAACCGTCAGGGATACAAAAATCAGTGTCAGCGGATTGGAACTGCCGTTATCCAGCTATAAAAAAGGCAAAAAGCCGTATCTTGCAAAAGATTTTATAACAGGAAAGCTTGGGGAACCGTCCGCAGCGCATCTGCAGATTTTGCTGGCCCATCATCCGGCATTTGCACAGCAGTATGCGCAGTGGGGTGCGGATTTGACGGTATGCGGGCATAACCATGGCGGACTTGTGTGCATTCCAGGTATCGGGAGCGTGATATCACCGCAGTTTGTTCCGTTTCCCAAATATGACGCAGGTGAATTTACGGTAGATGGAAAAAAGATTTATATCAGCCGCGGACTTGGGACGCATACGTTTCACGTCCGGGTGTTTAACCGTGCAGAGCTTGTTGTAATTACAGTGAAACCGGAATAGATTGCATGGAGGGATGGTATGGAATTAACCGTAAAATTAGAGACATTTGAAGGGCCTCTGGATTTACTTCTGCATTTGCTGGACAAGAACAAGGTAAACATTTATGATATCCCGATTGTGGAAATTACAAATCAGTATATGGATTACATTCGTGAAATGGAACGTCAGGATCTGGATGTTATGAGTGAATTTATGGTTATGGCGGCGACGTTAATAGATATTAAAGCAAAAATGCTGCTGCCGAAAAAAGTGACCGAGGAAGAAGAGGAAGCCGATCCGCGTGCAGAGCTCGTACAGCAGCTGTTGGAGTACAAGCTGTATAAAAGCATTTCCTATGAGTTAAAAGACCGTCAGCAGGAAGCAGACCGTGTGATGTATAAAGAACCGACCATACCGGATGAAGTGTCTGCCTATGTCCCGCCTTTGAATATGGACGAGTTGTTGGACGGCCTGACGCTGCATAAGCTGAACCATATCTTCGAATCCGTAATGAAGCGGCAGATAGATAAATTGGATCCGGTGCGGTCTAAATTTGGCCGTATTGAAAAAGAGGAAGTTTCGCTGGAAGAAAAGGTGGTTATTTTAGAACAGTATGCGGCATTACATAAACAGTTCAGTTTCCGCGGGCTTTTGGAACGCCAGTCCAGCCGTGTACAGGTCATCGTGACGTTTCTGGCAGTGCTGGAGCTGATGAAGACCGGAAAAATAGAAATTTATCAAAAACAGGCGTTTGACGATATCAGCATTACGTCACGCATTGCAGCAGCATAACAGCTGCCTGCAAAAGGAATGGTGAAAATATGGAACAAAAGGAAGCCATTATAGAAGCGGTTTTATTTACAATGGGAGAATCCGTGCCATTGGAGAAACTGGCGGATGTACTGGAGCTTGGAACAGAAGAGACAAAAAAGATTATACAGCAGATGATGTCTGGCTATGAAAAGGAAAACCGCGGCATTCAGATTATTGAATTAGATGGGGCATACCAGATGTGTACCAAAAAACAGATGTATGAATATCTGATTAAAATCGCCCGCCAGCCCAAAAAGCAGGTGCTTACGGATGTGCTGCTGGAAACATTGTCCATTATCGCATACAAACAGCCGGTCACCCGGATGGAAATCGAAAAAATCCGCGGCGTATCCAGCGGACATGCCGTCAATAAGCTGGTGGAATATAATCTGGTCTGTGAAATCGGCAGGCTGGACGTGCCTGGCAGGCCGCTTTTATTTGGAACGACAGAAGAGTTTTTGCGTAGCTTTGGCGTCAATTCCATAGAAGAACTGCCGCAGCCGGAACCGGAACAGGTCGAAGAGTTCCGGCACGAAGCGGAGGCGGAACTTGAGATTCGAATGAAGGTATAATTGGAATATCACATACTTGTTCTGCATAAAATGAAAGCAAATACAGTGTCGGAGCATTTCTGAAATATGAAGCGAGCAATCTGTTATCTGACTGCAGTCATATTCACATTTTTAAGCATTTTCCCGCTGCCTGTCCCAGCGTATGCAAAACAAAAAAAGAAGGTGGATTTTGACGTAGGCCAGCTTTATGCCCGTTCGGCAGTTTTAATGGATGCCGATTCCGGGCGCATATTAGTCGGAAAAGACGCCGAACATCCGATGCCTATGGCAAGCACTACAAAAATTATGACGTGTATCGTGACGTTAGAAAACGCAGAGCCGGATGATCTGGTACCGGTATCGGCATATGCTGCGAAGATGCCGGAAGTAAAGCTTCATATTACGGAAGGCGAACATTACAAATTAAATGACCTGCTGCATTCCTTAATGCTGGAATCCCATAATGACGCCGCTGTCGCCATCGCGGAACACGTCGGCGGAGATGTGGAAGGTTTTGCGCAGATGATGAATGAAAAAGCTGCATCGATCGGCTGCATGGATACCTTTTTTATTACCCCAAACGGACTGGATGCTTCCGTACAGGTTACAGCATCGGATGGAACAGACAGTACAAAAATACATTCTACTACAGCGGCAGATCTTGCAAGGATCATGAGATACTGTATCACACAATCCCCGAAAAAAGAGCAGTTTTTAAAAATTACCCGCACACAGAGCCATACGTTTTCCAATTATGAAAAGGCAAAAGACGGAAAAGTATCGCCTGGCACACGCAGCTTTACCTGTGTCAATCATAACGCGTTTTTACATATGATGGACGGCGCCCTGACCGGAAAGACCGGTTTTACGGGAAATGCCGGATACTGCTATGTGGGGGCGCTTACGAGCAAAGGACGTACGTTCATTATTGCGCTGCTTGCCTGCGGCTGGCCGAATAATAAGACCTACAAATGGAAAGACGCAAGGAAGCTGTTTCAGTACGGGATAGACCATTATGAGCAAAAAGACATCACAAACTATGATTACAAACCGAACCCGGTTCCAGTCGAAAACGGAGCGGGAAAAGACCGTCTGCTGAAAACGAAGATGCAGCTGCCGCTAACCGTAAAACAGCAGGAACAAAAGATACTGCTGTCAGAATCAGATTCCGTACAGGTACGTGCACAACTGCCGAAGCAGCTTTTGGCGCCTGTCAAAAAAGGCACGAAAGTCGGATCACTGAATTATTACATAAACGGGGAGCTTACGGCGCAAATGCCGGTACTTGCGGCACAGGATATTGAAAAGCGCACGCTGCGGTGGTATTTTATGCTGGTGCTGTCCAGGTATTTTTATCCTTATTTTTGAGGATTCTAAATCTTATAAATAGCAACTTTGTACTGACGATAAAAGAGCGAAGAGGTGAATTCGAATTAAAAGTCTGCTAATGCAGATAAATTAAGGCTTTTTGATTCGATGTTTTTATTGAGGGTTGCAAAACAACGGATGCAGCACTATAGATAAACTGTCACGCATTAATGATTTTAGTTGGAAATTTTATATAAAAATAAGGTTGACAATCTTTTTTATTTGTGTATAATCCCGTTTTCGACACTTGAGAGAGTATAAAAAGGCTCAAACATGCATAAA
>CAOKJJ010000258.1 GCA_948468465.1 uncultured Eubacterium sp.
TGACGAACCAGGTCGGTTCGTTTGTCGACGCGTTTCAGGGGATCAACATGTTTGGCGACGCGACGCAGGTAGGGACGATTATTTCGATTGCAATTGTGATGGCAGTCAGCATGGTTCTGACTGTTCTGGCAGGTTTTATGAGGCGCGAAAAGGAAGTATGAGAAGAAAATCATTTAATGAAAACTGGATTTGTTACCAGGACGGGAAAAAGGAAGCGGCCTTTGCCGTTTCTCTTCCCCATGATGCCATGCTGCTGGACGAAAGACGTCAGGGCAGCGCGGGCGGAGTTAATAATGGCTGGATCGACGCGAAGGACTACACCTATGAAAAAACGTTTACGGTTCCGCAGCAGTGGCAGGAATCGGATATCATATTTTATTTCGAGGGCGTTTATCATAAAGCGGCGGTATATCTAAATGGAGAAAAGATCTGCTGCCATGATTACGGCTATACGGGATTTTTCGTAAACGCAACCGGAAAACTGCGCTGCGGAGCGGAAAATACGCTGAAGGTGACAGCAATAAACAGTGACCAGCCGAATTGCAGATGGTATTCGGGCACGGGCATCTACCGTCCGGTATGGCTGTATAAGCTGCCAAAGCAGCATATCTGTCTGCAGGGGGTAAAAATTACTGCGCTGGATTATGTAAATCCAAAAATCCGTGTGCAAGTGCAGTCAAACGCAGGCGGAAATATCAAGGTGGAGATTCTTGACAAAAATACGCGGCAAAATGACGCTCAGAAAACAGATGCACTGCAGGTTCTCTGGTCCGCACAGGGAACAACGGACGGAAATTTTGTTTGTGACATGGAGCTGGACGGCGCGGAGTGCTGGGACACGCAGCACCCAAATCTTTATATCTGCCGTGTGACATTTGAAGAGGATGTATGCGAGGAACCTTTTGGAATCCGCATCGTAACATGTGATACCCAAAATGGTTTTACACTGAACGGAGAGCGGGTCATTCTCCGGGGTGCCTGCGTCCACCATGACAATGGCATTCTGGGCGCCTGCGCTTACGATTTCGCGGAATACCGGAAAATTCGGCTGTTAAAAGAAAGCGGCTACAATGCCGTACGTTCGGCGCACAATCCGTGCTCTGAGGCAATGCTGCGGGCCTGCGATGAACTGGGCATGCTAATGATGGACGAATATACCGATATGTGGTATATTCATAAGACAAAGAACGATTATGCAGCGGAGGTAGAGACGCATTATCAGGAAGACCTAAAGGCGATTGTAGACAAGGATTACAACCATCCGAGCGTGGTCATGTATTCGACAGGAAACGAAGTGGCGGAGACAGCCCAGAAACGAGGTATCAGGCTGTGCGGCAGTCTGACTGAGCGGCTGCATGAGCTGGACGCAACGCGCCCTGTGACCTGCGGCGTCAATATCTTTTTCAATTTTTTAAGCTCTATGGGATTTGGCGTCTACAGTGACAAAAAGGCGGAACAGGAAATAAAAAACGCGAAAAAGAAAAAGGCGGTAGGCAGCGAGTTTTTCAATAACCTTGCGGGCCTGATGGGTTCGGATTTTATGAAGTTCGGAGCAACCTTATATCCATGTGACCTGAAAACACGGGATGCGTTTGCAGCCATGGATGTTGCAGGCTACAATTATGGCATCAGACGCTATGAACATGATCTGAAAAAGTATCCGCAGCGTATCATTGTAGGAAGTGAGACCTTCTGCTCAGATGCGTATGCTTTTTGGGAAACGGCAAAAAAACATCCGCGCATTATCGGTGATTTTGTATGGTCTGGCATGGATTATCTTGGAGAGGTAGGCGTTGGAAGCTGGGAGTACAGTGACTACGCGCCTGACTTCTCACACCAGGCAGGATGGGTGGCAGCGGGCTCCGGCAGAATTGACCTCACAGGCAGAGCGCTTGCGGAAATGACATACACGAGAGTGGCGTTTGAGCTGGAAAAAATCGGAATCGGCGTAGTGCCGGTACCATACGCGCGGCAAAAACATTCTCCGTCGGCATGGAAGATGACAAATGCCATCGAGAGCTGGTCCTGGCGGGGCTGCAGCGGCCAAAAGACGCAGGTTGAGGTCTATGCGCGGGCCGACCACATCTCTTTGTTTGTAAATGGAACATGTGTCGGAACCAAAAAGCCGCAGGGAGACTGCCGGGTAGTATTTGATGCAATCTACCAGAACGGAAGCGTACGTGCAGTCGCTTATGACGCGAAAGAACAAGTGATTGCTGAGAAGGAGTTAAAAACTGCCGGACAAGAGACTGTGCTGACCGTAAAACCAGAACAAAGCTATGTTGGCAAAGACGATTTGTGCTACGTCCGTCTGCAGTTTACAGACGAGGAGGGCAAGATCAAGCCGCTGGTGCGCGAGGACATTACCGTGCAGGTAGAGGGCGGCAGGCTTCTTGGACTTGGCAGCGCCTGCCCGTATTACACAAAAAGCTATTTGGGGAATGTGACGGATACTTACTACGGCGAAGCATTGGCAGTCATCAAACCGGACGGAACCGGAAAAGTCCGTGTGCATGCCAGAAGTTCACATGCAAAGGGCAGTGCGGAAGTAAACGTGTGCGCGGCACCCGAAGCTTTGAACAAGGCTGCCGTCAGTACGGCTGCGAACACGTCAGGGGAGAAGGTGGCAGGTGAATGAAAGAAAAATGGACGTCATTTGCTGCATCTCACCAAAAGGCGGCAAAGTGGATCCATCAGCTGGCATTCTTTTACCTGTTCAGCGTGAGCGTCACTGTTTTTCAGTATTTAATGTTTACGTTTCTGCCTTATGCATTTGGCGTCAGGCTGGCGGGAACAGAGTTTATGTGGCCCCAGATTCCCATAAATATTGCAGGATACAGTTATAAATGGAACATTCTGGGTTACGATATTATCTATAACGAGACTGGGAAAGTGGTGATCGGCGGAGGTCTGGGATATTTTCTCAGCTATGAAATCGGCACTTTTTTGGCACAGTGCATCAACTTCCCGCTGCAGCGGAATATCACATTTAAAAGCCATGGAAAAATCTCCTGGCAGATCATGTGGTATTTTATCGCGTGGGTGCTGATTTCCCTGTTCTGCAATGCGATTAACGGGCTGTGGATGCCGATTGCCCAGCAGTATTTTGCGCCTGGTGTTTATAATCTGTTGGTGACGTTTATTACCGGCGGAGTGTCGATGGTAATTTATTTCTTTGTGTATAAAATTATTTTCCCGGAGGGGGAAGCTGGGAAGCGGGAGTAGATATGATCAAAGTTGCGGTCGTGGATGACGAACAAAAAGCGTTGGACATATTGTGTGATTTTTTTCAAAAGCTGCAGGCGGAAGTCTGCGAGGAAATTGCAGTAAGCACCTTCACAAGCGGAGAAGCGGTGCTGGCAGGATATGATGATTCTTTTGACTTAATTTGTCTTGATATTGATATGTGCGGAAAATCCGGTATGGAAACGGCACGGGAAATACGCAAAAGGGACGGACAGGTTATCATATTGTTTATTACCAACATGGCGCAGATGGCAATCCAGGGATACGAGGTGCGCGCGCTGGACTTTATTGTGAAGCCGGTCAGCTACTACTCTTTTTCCATGAAGCTGCGTGGAGCTGTCAATATCATTAAACAGCGAAAAAAACGCAATATTTTACTCCAGACAGCGGGCGGTGTCCGAAAAATATCCACAGACCAGCTTTATTACGCAGAAGTAAATGGCCACTATCTTTCTTATCATACATCGCAGGGCGTATTCAGGCAAAAGGCATCCCTAAAAGAACTGGAAGATAAGCTGGAAGGACTTTCATTTAAGCGGTGCAATAACTGCTATCTTGTCAATTTAAAGTATGTGGACTGCGTAAACAAGGATGATATCCAGATTGCAGGCGAGTGGCTGAAAATAAGCCGCCCTCGCAAACGTGAGTTTCTGCAGGCACTGGCAAACTATATGGGAGGAATTGATTTATGATGCAGCAATGGGAAAAAATATCCTATATAGTACAGTTAATTGCCGCGTGTGCGTTGTTTATGATGCACAGCAGAAAACGTGCAAAGTTTGCGCTTCGAATGGTTTTTGGCTCAGGAGCGCTCGTGCTGGCATCCTACGGAGTAAACAGCATTTTGGAAAACCAGAAATTTTCTGTATGGAGTGTGCTGTATTGGGCGGCATTTCTGCTGGTGTGCGTGCTGCTGATGTATGTTTGTCTGGATGTAAGTGTGCTGCAGGCAGCGTATGGTGCAATTTGTGCCTGCGCTATGCAGCACGTTGCGTTTGATGTCAGCAGAATATATCTGGAATTTGGAGACAGCAGCTTTGTGCAGGCATTTGTGTACGCGGTGGTCTATGCGCTCTTTTATTATTTGTTTGCCCGTAAAATAAACGAGTACGGTGACAGCCGCGTTCATCCGCAGACATTGTTCCCGCTGGCAACCATTATCATGATTGTGTGGATTCTAAGCGTGATGGAAACTTCTGGCCTGCCCTGGTTTCGGGCAGAGGCAGGGAGCCGGATTTTCTATTGCATTCTTGACGGCCTGTGCTGTTTTTACGTGCTCTGGGTGCAGGAAAACCAGCGCGAAAAGCTGATGCTAAAGCAGGAACTGGACGGCATTAACACGGCGTGGATGCTGCAGAAAGAACAATACGTAATTAAGCAGGAAATTATCGACAGCATTAACCGCAAATGCCACGATCTAAAACACCAGCTCCAGGCGCTGCGGCAGATGACAAACGAGGAAGAAAAAGAAGCGTATTTCAATGAGATGGAGCATGATATTATGATTTATGACACTGCCGTGAACACCGGAAACAAAGCGCTGGACGTTATACTGATGGACAAGGGGCTGTTCTGCAAAAACCATGATATCCAATGGACATGCATGGCAGATGGCTCCTGCCTGAGTTTTATGCGGATTGAAGATATTTACGCAATGTTCGGAAATGCGCTTGACAATGCCATTACGGCAGCGATGGCATTGTCAGATCCGCAAAAACGGGTGATATCCTTGAAAATGATTACACAGAATAACATTTTGGTCATTCAGGTGCAAAATTACTATGAGGACATACTTCATTTCGAACAGGGGCTTCCTGTGACAACCAAGGGTGACCGGCAGAAGCACGGATACGGGATGAAGAGCATTCGCCACATTGCAGAAAAATATGGCGGAGCCATTACTGTGGACGCAAAAGATGATATATTTGCACTGCAGGTGCTGATTCCGTTAGAGACTTTAGGAACTTAAAAACAATTTCTTGCGCAAAATGGCAAAATTTTGATACTATGCAACAGAATTGACATTGTGTTGCGTTTTTTTTGGATGGCTATGCGGACGCCGGGTGAGGGGAAAATGGCCTGGCTTGCGGCTCCTACTCCAGAATACTAAGAAACTCTAGGAATTCTGCATGGACGTAGTGGCTGCGTCCGGTCGCGTCGCGTAATCCGCCCCTGGC
>CAOKJJ010000259.1 GCA_948468465.1 uncultured Eubacterium sp.
GGGTAGTTTTCGCTCCATTTATTAAAATGTGCCTGGCTCTTGGCGATAGGCTTTATGTCAATGTCATTGTCTAAATTAAAATCATAGGTCATGTAAGAAAGCTTCTGGCTGTATGCCTTTAATTCCAGGTCTGATATATCCAGCAGTATCATAAGGTCTACGTCTGATTCTGCATGATAGTCTCCCCTTGCATACGAGCCGAATAAGATAATCTTTTGCAGGCATAAGCCGTATATGTTCCGGACCTCTGCTATATACTGGTCCATTAAATTCTGCATTGCCTGTGGCATGGTTTATACCTCCTGCATACGGTAGTCTAAGATCCAGCAGATGCCGGATTCATTTATATGTTTATCATATCATCCCTGTGATTCAAATTCAATGTATTTTCTTCTGAATATAAGTTTACAAAATACAGGGATGTGCCGGCTGTTTTCCGGTACATCCCTGTTATAATGCATTTATCTTTATACAGCCATTCTAATTTCATGTTTTGCTGAATCATAATAATAGCAGTTTTCCGATAAGATTTCTTCTTCTGGTACTTCTGTTCCGTTAACTTCTTTCACTAATTGTTTTAGTTCTGATGGGTTCCCCAAATGTTCCGGTACGATGATAATTTCGTGGATAGAAGCTGGAAGCAGATAGAAGCTGTCAAGTTTTTCAGCTACGGCATTCAGCAGTTTATCATAAAGAATGGATGCAGCACCATATGTATTACTATGATTTGTCACTACGTAGATTGGCAGTTCGCCGGGTTTTACGCTGGTAAAGTCAAAGCTGTCATATGTGTCTGATTCAGGCGCAGCGTGTAATAAACCGCCAAAAATATCTGATACCGGCATTACGCATCCTCTGCAGAGCAGCGGCGTATTGCTGCTGGCAAGCGAAAACAGTGTTTCTTCATCCACGCCCCAGGTATGTGCCAGGCTGTCAGTAACATTGAGCGTTGCCAGTCCGTTATCTGTCTGTGCCAGGCGGATATAATAGACGATGGACAAATCCAGATAATCCCGGTGCGGGACTGTGGTCAGCAATTCTCTGTTCATGTGTTTGTTTACCAGCTTATAGCAGATCTTGTCCTTTATACGTGTAAAATCTTTAATATTATTGGTGTCAATCCCCTTTTCAGCACAGGACAAAGCAGCCATACAGGTGTTGACAATCTGGCCGATAATTGTTTCCAGCGGCTGTCCGGACTGGAAAGCATCGAAATACATATCTGTATAGATTGTTGGTGCAATTATTTTATTGCTGCTTGGACAAATGGTAAGCCCAGTACGGTGTACATCGTTGTTTTTGGTTACATTGACAGGTTCGATACTACACGCCGGAAAGGCTGCTGAGAGCGCAGTATGTACAGCGATTGTAAAGTCATTGATTGTTTTGATTGTTGGCATATCTGATCCTCCTTTTGGTGGTTTGACTTTTGATATAATCAGATATGCACCCGTCGCCGGCAGGCGTTTTTTGCTTGGTAAAAAAGAGGATGTACTGGGAATCAAATCCCCAGTACATCCTGCTGTTTAATCTTCAAGTGGACATATATTCTGTTCGTAGTATTCTTCACCCTGGCGGTGCTGGTCATCCAGATATTGCTGGTAGCTATCGTCTATTGTGTTGCCGTATAGTTGTTTCGTCCAGTCAAATAAAGCGTCTGAATCAAATTGTGAAATGAACAGTACCGGATCTTCGTACTCAAAATATTCGCTTTCAGCTTCAAATCGTTGCAATCCGGCACGGAGTTTTTCTTTCGGGTATAATTTTGGATTTTCGATTACCTGGTACGGAATGTCGGCTGCTTCAAAAAATCGTGCTATTGTGTTTGCAAAGTTTTCCGGAATCACAAGCGTATCGTTTTTGTTAGCCGCAAGTTTTACTTCGGTTAGTGGCTGTTTTAATTTGACATCTTTTAATGTCATGTATTTTTTATCTGATTCAAACATGGTGTTTTTCCTTTCTCGTTGATTATAGCAAATAAAAGCGGTATACGTCCACATCAGATATGGGCATATACCGCATATGTTCGCCCGCTCCGGATCGGGCCGGGTTCATGGAGACACTCGCGCCCGCCAGGGCGGCTTTCTATGCATCCTGTTTTTCTATTTGTGCAAGATAATTCTTACAGTAGGCAAGCAGCAAATACTTAGCGATTTTCTTGCTATTGCCAAAGTCTGCAGTGTATTCGATTGCTTTGTTTAAATAATCATTATACATCTGTGCAAGAGGAAAATGTTTATCTGGTATGGCATCCTGTGACAGCATATCTATTTTTTTGTATAATGTCAGCATGGTATGGGTATCGTTTTCCGGATCAAGAAGCTGTGAGCAGATGGCGGTGGCAATGATACACGCAGCAGCTTCTGGATTTTCTGGCAGTCCGGTTAGTTTGCTGCGGGATGGCTTTTTAATCTGTTCTACATACATCAGGATGCTGCCGCGGCTGCCGTTACAGTCAAAGGGGACGGAATAAAGGATGTCACGCTCTATGTCGCCAAGCCGGTAAATATCTCCCTGGCCGCGCCATTGTCTTTCCGGACGTCCGTTGTATGTATATTTTGCAGCTAACCTGCCATTGGTTACATCCAGCATGATACTGTCTATGCTTTCGTCGCTGCCAGTTTTATAGATTGCCGGCTGTAATGCAGACGCAACTGTCCTGGAAAGCTGCCTGGCACCTGTACTGGATTGCTGTGCCTGCTGTGCTGCATGGGCAATGGCTGCATCTGATATGCTTACATGTACACCGATTGGATTTAGAAGGCTGTTGTACTGCTGGATGGGGGATGCTTTGGATTCTGTCAGTATTTTACGGTATGTATCAGATGTGAATTGCTTAGTTCTGGTTATTAATGAAATCCGTCCCAAAAATTCAGTTGGGATGCCATATTCGTGTAGGTCTGCTTCGGTAATTGATTCAAACAGATCTTTTTCTGGCTGCTGCTCATGGCTTGAAGCCAGAAAGCCGATGCTCTTTGCACCGTACAGACGTTTGTGGATAATCTTTTCAAGTCCTTCAAACGCGCCCAGGCAGACAATGAGCATATAAGATGTGTCAAGTGATACAGTCTGATTGTTTTCACAATGCGTAATTACTCCGCCTGCCAGGAATGTTAAAAGATTGTTGATCGGCTTGAAACTTGGATCTGTGACACTGGATTTGAAGACTTTGTCTATCTCGTCCAGGCATACGATAGAAAAAACTGCTTCGGCGTCATTTTTTGCTGTCTGCAAGGCCCGCGCAATAATAGATGACACATTCGTTCCTTTCCAACCGGCGCCGGTCAGTGCGGATGCATCTGCGATTATTACCGGCAGATCCAGGAGCTGTCCAATCGTTTGTACAGCAAGGGTCTTTCCTGATCCGGACGGGCCAAGACATAATATGTTTTGTTTGGGACGGTCTATTGTTTCGCCTGTGTATAGGAAATGCTGGTATCTAAGGTTATGCATCCATGCTGCAGTACACAGGTCTTTCAGGTACTGGTCCTGCCCGATAACGGTTTTTTGCAATGCGTTGTATAACGTTTCCGGTGTCTGTCTGTTTACTTCGTCCATATATCTGTCTCCTTATTTATGATTAGAGAAAAGAGTCCGCTACCTTACGGACAGTGGACTCTTATGTTAGGATTAATTAAAAGGCAACTCGGCATCAATACCGTCCGGAAAATCCATGTATCCTTCGGCATCTGGAGATGGCTGCGGGGATGGTTCGCTGGATGAAGATGCGTTACGGGACTCGCAAAATTCTTGATTTTCGACAACAACATCTGTTGTATAGACTTTACGGCCGTCACGATCTGTGTAACTGCCAGTCTGGATGTGTCCTGTGATAGCGATTTTAATGCCTTTGCGCAAGTATTTTTCTGCAAATTCGGCCGGTTTTCCGAAACATACACAGCGTATGAAGTCGGCTGACTGTTCTGCGTTTCTAATCATGCGATCTATAGCAAGCGTGTAACGTGCTATGGCAGTATCGTTTTGCGAGTATCGTATTTCCGGATCTTTTGTTAGACGTCCTGTTAGTATTACTTTATTCATTTGTTTTTCCTTCCCATGCATATATTCTGATACATGCAGACAGCTTATTTTTTTGATAATCACCTATACGCCCGCGCCGGCAGGCGTTTGTTTTAATTTGTTTTGATGGGATGATGATGTGGGAATACAGAGAATAAGGGGTGGGAGTAAAATGAGAACTGACAGGATAATTGTTACACTTTTGTCTGCTCGAAACGGAATACACGAAAATGCAAGTAAATAAAGGGTTTGTGACTATTACTACGCTCTGTGCTCTGATTAGCAAAGTAAAAATACTGACACATAGAAATCCTTTGTACACAGGGAGTTTATGCGAATATTACGTCCATTGTCAGTATTGGCAGTAATTTTTTCAAAACCTATATATATAATTATACATAGTATAAAAGAGAGATATATATTTTTTTCTATATATTAAATAAAATAGAATACTGTAAATACTGACAAATGCTGTAAAAGCCAATAACCATATGTATTCTTGCTGTCAGTATTATTAATTTTAAGTGTAACATTAGTCAGTAATAAGCGTAACATTACAACTATATTTGTGGTGTGTAATATCTTTCTATATAGACGATATTATGACAGGATTATTGTTACACTTTTGTCTGCTCGAAACGGAATACACGAAAATGCAAGTAAACAAAGGGTTTTTGAGCATTACAACGCTCTGTAGCCTGATTAGCAAAGTAAAAATACTGACACATAGAAATCCTTTGTACACAAGGAGTTTATGCGAATATTACGTCCATTGTCAGTATTGGCAGTAATTTTTTCAAAACCTATATATATAATTATACATAGTATAAAAGAGAGATATATATTTTTTTCTATATATTAAATAAAATAGAATACTGTAAATACTGACAAATGCTGTAAAAGCCAATAACCATATGTATTCTTGCTGTCAGTATTATTAATTTTAAGTGTAACATTAGTCAGTAATAAGCGTAACATTACAACTATATTTGTGGTGTGTAATATCTTTCTATATAGACGATATTATGACAGGATTATTGTTACACTTTTGTCTGCTCGAAACGGAATACACGAAAATGCAAGTAAACAAAGGGTTTTTGAGCATTACAACGCTCTGTAGCCTGATTAGCAAAGTAAAAATACTGACACATAGAAATCCTTTGTACACAAGGAGTTTATGCGAATATTACGTCCATTGTCAGTATTGGCAGTATTTTTTCAAAACCTTTATATATATAATTTATACAAAGTATAAAAGAGATATATATTTTTTTCTATAAATTAATTAAAATAAAATACTGTAAATACTGACAAATGCCGTAAAAGCCAATAACCATATGTATTCTTGCTGTCAGTATTCTTAATTTTAAGTGTAACATTGGCAGCAATAAGTGTAACATA
>CAOKJJ010000260.1 GCA_948468465.1 uncultured Eubacterium sp.
GCATATGGCAACCATTATCGGCGAAGGCATTACATTTGATGACGTACTTTTAGTCCCGGCTTACTCAGAAGTAACCCCGAACATGATTGATCTGTCCACAAAGCTTACCAAAAAAATCTCCCTGAACATTCCTATGATGAGTGCAAGCATGGATACGGTAACAGAACACCGTATGGCGATTGCTATGGCCAGACAGGGCGGCATTGGCATCATCCACAAAAATATGTCCATACAGGCACAGGCCGAAGAAGTAGACAAGGTAAAACGTTCTGAAAACGGCGTGATCACCGATCCGTTTTCACTTTCTGAAGACAATACTCTGTCAGACGCTGACGATTTAATGGCTAAGTTTCGTATATCTGGCGTTCCGATCACAAACAACGGCAAACTCGTTGGCATCATTACAAACCGTGATTTAAAATTTGAAACGGATTATTCCAAGAAAATCAAAGACTGCATGACCTCTGAGGGATTAATTACAGCCAGAGAAGGCATTACACTGGAAGAAGCCAAACAGATCCTTGCAAAAGCAAGAAAAGAAAAACTTCCTATTGTAGATCAGGACAACAATTTAAAAGGGCTGATCACCATCAAGGATATTGAAAAGCAGATTAAATATCCGGATTCCGCCAAGGATGAGCAAGGCCGTCTGCTTTGCGGAGCCGGCGTAGGCATTACGGCAAATATGATGGAACGTGTGGAAGCGCTTGTTGCGGCCCATGTTGATATTATCGTCGTAGACTCCGCCCATGGCCATTCCAAAAACGTAGTAACAGCTGTGCAAAATATCAAATCCGCTTATCCGGATCTGCAGGTTATCGCCGGAAATATTGCGACCGGGGAAGCCGCCAAAGCGCTTATTGAAGCTGGCGCAGACTGCGTGAAAGTCGGCATCGGGCCTGGCTCTATCTGTACAACCCGTGTTGTTTCCGGTATCGGTGTGCCGCAGATTACCGCTATTATGGACTGCTATGAGGTTGCAAAACAATATGACATTCCGATCATTGCAGACGGCGGCATTAAATATTCAGGCGACATGACAAAAGCGCTCGCGGCAGGCGCAAATGTATGTATGATGGGTTCCATCTTTGCAGGCTGTGATGAAGCGCCAGGCACATTTGAACTGTTCCAGGGCAGAAAGTATAAAGTTTACCGCGGCATGGGCTCTCTTGCAGCAATGGAAAACGGCAGCAAAGACCGCTATTTCCAGGAAAATGCTAAGAAACTCGTACCGGAAGGCGTCGAAGGCCGTGTTGCATATAAAGGCTCTGTGGAAGACACCGTATTTCAGCTGATCGGCGGCATCCGTTCCGGCATGGGATACTGCGGCTGTCCAACGATAGAAACGCTGCATAGCAACGGGAGATTCATTAAGATTTCCGCCGCGTCTTTAAAAGAAAGCCATCCGCATGACATTCATATCACAAAAGAAGCTCCAAATTACAGTATGGATGAATAAATATTACAAGCTGCAGTTTTGTTACGTCAGGACTGCAGCTTGTTTTTTCTTTATTGTTACAATTGCATAAATTTTATGTAATATTTTGGTAAATAATTTCTTGCATCATCATTACGAATTCGTTATACTATTGTTATCCACAGAAAATATACTAAAGAACATCGAGTTATGGAAAGGAGAAATTATGAAACATATCATCAAACAAATGTCCTGTTTTATACTGGCATTCCTGTTGGCTGCCGGCACCGTTTCTTTATATCCGGGTTCTGCTGATGCCGCGGTCAAAAATATTGTAAAACCTGAATCGTGGGAAGTTGCATCAGCCAATGTTCCAGTCGTAAAAGATTTTACACTGCCGTCCTCTGCTACCGAAGTCGCATTGCTTGTCGGATGCAACGCCCCTTGTTCCTTCACGATGATGATATTCAACAGTGACGATATGGAAGTAGATTCCATTCGAATTACCGAATCAGATTCGTTATGGGATACAGACAGCAACGGCGTCTATGCAAACGGCTACCGCGGCAGCTTTCCAGCCGGAGATTATCATGTCGCCATCACTTTTGACGCCGCAACCGCATATCAGTTTGCGGCCATCGCAAATATACAGGAAGCAGTGATCAGCAATACCATACTCACAGTTACCGAAGGCTTTTCCAAAAATTTATCGGTCAAAGATAACACCGGATCCATAAAATGGAAATCCAGCAAACCTGCTGTCGCCTCCGTAGACAAAAATGGAAAAGTAACCGGAATAAAACCGGGAAAATCCACGATTACAGCTTCTGTCGATGGCAAAAACCTGAAATGCACGGTCACCGTAAAAAGCAACAAATATATTTCCGTAAAGCTGTCAAACAGTGAAATTCCAAACGGCAAGGCAAGCTGGGAAGCATACAGCGCAGCCTATGATGAAAAAGGCAATCTGGCGATTAATTTCAGAATGATCAATAACTGCGGACATTATTCTGAATATTTGAAAAATTTAAGCGTAAAAGTAAAAACAGCGAAAGGTTCCACTGTCGCGTCTTATAAGGAAGCCAAAAAAACACTTTATGTCGCAGATCAAAGCTACAAGGACTTTAAGATCACCATTCCAAAATCCGAACTGAAAGTCAAAAAAAAGGTCGATTTAAGAAATGTTTCGATTATAACAGACGGCAGCTTTGGCTACACATACTATTCCTATTAAAAATATGTAAAAGAAACATCTTTATTGTAACACAAAAGTAATATAACTGAACTGTTACATTACTTTTCTGCAATAAAGATGTTTCTTTCGTAACAGTTCAGTTATATTTTTACAGCAGCATTCACCATTCGCTCAAGTTCATTTAGTTCTAAATAAATGCGCTGAATTTTGTTCCTTTTGCTAATTTCTTGTTTTCTTCTGTAAGAGGTTTTGTTTTTATCAATTCTTACCGGTTCTTATTTGTGTTCTTATCTGTGTTTGCACTGCGGTTTTTCTTATTTGCATTGTCTGTTTGCGTGCCTGTTTTGTTATCCGTACCGGCCGTGCCATTGTCTGTTACGCCCGTCTCATTATTTGTCACTGTGTCGTTTGTCGTGCCTGTGCCGTCACCTGTAGTGCCTGTGCCAGCCGTACCATTAGTTGTTGTTCCTGTGCCATTGTCTGTCGCGCCTGTGCCAGCCGCACCGTTATTTGTTGTACCTGTGCCATTTGCATCATTGCCGGTCAGATCCTCTACGCCGTCCATAACATCGTCACCGATGTCCTCAGCGCCGTCAATCACATCATCTACAACATTTCCATTATTTCCATTTTGATCTGTACCATTTGTTACAGAATTTGTGTTATCATTCATTCCGTCATCAACCGCACTGTTTGTTCCATTTGTCTGGTCCGTGCCATTATTTGGCGTAGTACTGTTGTTATCCTCTTTTGTTGTACCACATCCGACAACAACGGTCAGTGCCAGTGCTGTCAATAATCCTAACATTAATTTTTTCATACTGTTGTCTCCTTTTTACTTATGGTATAGTCATCCGATGACCGGATGAAAAATATTGTCTCCATAAGGCAGTAAACTATACATTTATTTGCGCATCTTTGGCTGGAAAATGAGTGAAGCAAGATAACCAAGCACAAGAGCGCCGGAAACGCCCACGGCACAGGATGTAAATCCGCCCATAAAAAGCCCGATAAATCCATTCTGGTCAATCGCTTCCTTCATGCCCTTCCAGAGCAGGTTGCCGAATCCTAACAATGGCACACTGGCTCCTGCTCCCGCATATTCCATCAAAGGTTCATATATCCCAATCGCGCCAAGCACTGTTCCGGTACATACAAGCGTAACCATAATCCGTCCCGGAAGCATCTTCGTTTTCTCCATCAAAATCTGGGCAAGAGCGCAGATCAGACCGCCTACCCAAAAAGCATTGATATAATCCATTGCAAAGCCCCTTTCCAAAAATTGCTGTATTCATGCTTATCCGGCATACTCAATCACCACTCCATGCGCCGTTCCAGGCACATTCTGCCCTTCGTTAAAACTCACCTGCGAAAGCATCGCGCCAGTAGGCACAAATAAAATCCTTTTTAAACTTCCTGCCTCTACCTGAGGCAAAAAATGCGCGCTTAACGTCGTCGCGGAACAACCGCAGCCAGAACCACCCGACTGTGTGCCCTGTTCTTCTTTATCAAAAATCTCAATCCCGCAGTCGGTATGGTTGCCGCTGATATCATATCCTTCATCTTTTACAAGTTTCCACAAAATTTCCTGACCAACATATCCCAGATCACCCGTAACAATCAAATCGTAATCCTTCGGTGTCCATCCAAAATCTTTAAAATTCTGTACAATCAGCTTAGCTGCCGCAGGAGCCATCGCCGCTCCCATATTCATGGAATCCCGAATCCCGTAATCGGTAATGACTCCTGTCGTAATTCCCGTAATCCGGGCTGTCCCGCCGCTTTTTCCAAGCACAAACGCCCCGCTTCCTGTCACTGTCCAGGTTGCCGACAAAGGCCGCTGGTTGGCATATTCCACAGGAAAGCGGAACTGCTTTTCCGCACTTGCAAAATGACTGGACGTAATCGCCATCACATGATCCGCATATCCCGCCGCCACACACATCGCTCCAAGAGACAAGGCTTCTCCGCAGGTCGAACAGGCTCCATACAATCCAAACAGCGGGATCTCATAGTTCATCAGTCCAAAAGATGTGGCAATCGTCTGTCCGAGCAGATCGCCTGCAAAAATATACCGGATGTCTTCCGGCTTTAAAGATGCCTTCCCCATGGCAAGCGCAGCCGCCTCCTTTTGCATGGTGCTTTCTGATTCCTCCCAGGAATCCTCTCCAAACTTATCGCTGCTGCATACCATATCAAATAACTTGCCAAGCGGCCCCTCACCTTCTTTCTTCCCCACTACAGATGCACTGCTTAAAATAAAAGGAGCCTCCGCAAATCGGAGGCTCTGACTTCCTATCTGCTGTGTCATAATGATTCTCCTTTTTTATGACGACTCGCAGGCGGACCGTTCCACCTGGCTTTCGTCTGTCTTTTTCTCAGTATTCCCAGATAAAACTCTTTTATGTACGCAATTTTGCTGTTATTTTACCATTGAAATTCTCCTTTCAGGTGAAATTTTCCACACAAAAAAGAAAGTATCTCCATTTTTAACGGAAATACTTCCCTCTGCTTAAAAACTTTTTATTGTTACATCAAATTCATTCCCTTATATAATCTATTTTCCATACTGCTTTAAATAAACCTTTGCCTGTTCTAAGGACAGCCCAACTTTTTCCTGCATCCGTTTCATAATTAGCGCATCATCAAGTCCGTCCTCCTGCCCAAGTTCAACAATCATCCTTGCAGCTCCCACACGCATCAATCTTTCAGATTCCGTTTCAATAACAGTTCCGCCCATAATATTCACCAGCCTTTCTT
>CAOKJJ010000261.1 GCA_948468465.1 uncultured Eubacterium sp.
GGACTTCCTTGGTTCTTCCTGTATCTATCCGCGCATGGCGCCACAGCCAATCCGTGAAAGCAGCCTGTTAACGGGGGAGCTTGAAAAGACAAACGAAGCCTATGCGCTTGCCAAGATCTCGGGATTAAAGTACTGTGAATTCCTGAACAGGCAGTATGGAACGGACTATATTTCCGTTATGCCGGCAAACCTGTATGGGCCAAATGATAATTACCATCCGGTGCACAGCCATGTGCTGCCTGCACTGATCCGGCGTTTTCATGAGGCGAAGCAGGCAGGAGAGCCTTATGTAGTCTGCTGGGGAGACGGCAGTCCGCTGCGGGAATTTTTGTATGTGGATGATCTGGCGCGGCTGTGTGTGTTTTTAATGGAGCATTATTCCGGGAATGAAACTGTCAACGCCGGTACCGGGGAGGAAATCAGCATTAAAGAGCTGGCGGAGCTGACAGCCGGAGCGGTAGGTTATGAAGGAGAAATCCGCTGGGATACGTCAAAACCGAATGGGACACCGCGCAAGCTGCTGGATATCAGTAAGGCAAAGCAGCTGGGATGGACGTATCAGACGGATCTTGTAACAGGCATCCGGCTGGCTTATCAGGATTTCCTGCAAAATCCGCTGCGGGCAGAGAGGTAAATATGGAAAAGGCATTGATCATTGGCGCGGCAGGATTTGCCGGCGGCTATCTGGCCAGGGAGTTATGGGCAGGCCGGGGGATGGAAGTACACGTGTCAAAACTGCCGCAGGAGCAGCTGTGTATGGATTATGCGCAGGTGCATGACCTGAATATTTTACAGAAAGAAGAAATTGCCAGCCTGCTCTATGAGATACGTCCGGATTATATTTTTCATCTTGCGGCACAAAGTTCCGTCAGCGTCTCATGGAAGAATCCGGGGCTTACGGTGGATGTGAATGTTAAGGGCTGTATCCATGTTCTGGATGCGGTGCGGGAATTGTTTTACAAGCCCCGGATTCTGCTGGTCGGTTCCGGGGAAGAATACGGGCGGATCCGGGCGGAAGAAGTGCCGGTTACGGAGGAAAATTATCTGCGTCCGGGCAATATTTATGCGGCTACAAAGGCCTGCCAGAATATGGTCGGCAATATTTATGCACAGGCTTATGATATGGATCTGATGATGGTGCGTTCTTTTAACCATATCGGGCCGGGCCAGGCGCCGGTTTTTGTAGTATCGGATTTCTGCAGGCAGGTTGCGCAGATTGAAGCAGGATTAAAGGAACCTGTGATGTATGTCGGCAATCTGGCGGCCAGGCGTGACTTTACGGATGTGCGGGATGTGGTACGGGCGTATGCCCTGCTGATGCGGGAAGGAAAGCCCGGGGAGACTTATAATGTAGGCAGCGGGCATGCTCATGCCATACGGGAAGTGCTGGAGCTGATTTTATCACTGACAGCGGCGGACATTCGGATTGAGACGGATCCCAATAAGATCCGGCCGGTGGATGTACCGGTGATCGAAGCGGATATTACAAAACTGTATCAGACAGCCGGATGGAGGCCGCTGATACCGCTTGTGCAGACATTGCAGGAGACGCTGGAAGACTGGAGGGCGAGGATAGAAAGATGACAGAAAAGAACATGCAGGGGATTTTTGCATCGGAGGGTGTAACGAGATCTGACCGGATTCTGCATACACCGGGGAGTTTTGCCAGAAAGCACCTGCTGTATGTACAGGAAGCGGGAACGCTGGAGAGCCTTACGCCCCATATATGCAGGCGGAAAGATCTGGACTCCTATCTGATTTTTGAAGTCTTGGCAGGAAAAGGGAGCATTACCTATGAGGGCAGAAGCTATGAGCTGCACCAGGGAGAATATATCTGGATAGACTGCCGGAGGGAATTTGCGCATATCAGCAGCAGGGAAATGCCGTGGAAACTGGTGTGGGTGCACTTTAATGGCAGCTGCGCAGGGGAATTTTACAGTCTGTTTAGAAAGCGGCATGATTCGCCGGTATTTCTCCCAGCGGATACCTGTAAAGTACGGCAGATTCTGGAGCAGATGCCGGATGCCGTAAGAGAAAACGTCTCAGAACTGGAAGTGCACAGCCTGCTGACGCAGCTGATTGCCGCATGTATGGCTGCAGCCGGCGAGAAGGATGGGATCCGGGATGTCAGAACATATCTGAATGCGAATTTTAAAGAAAGTGGTCTGGAACAGCTGCTGGAACAGCGGTTTGGCATTTCCGGACAGAAGCTGGAGGAGATGTTCCTGGAGAGTTTTGGGATCGGACTGCGGGATTATATTTTAAGCAGGAGGTTTAATGCGGCTAAGGAGCAGCTGCGCTTTACGATACTGCCGGTCGCGGAAGTAGTCAGGGAATCCGGAATCGGAGATGAGGATTTGTTTTATCGGTTATTCCGGGAGCATGAAAATATGAGCCCACAGGAATATCGGCAAAAGTGGGCGCAATGGATGAAAGATTAATAAGCTGAAGGGGATTTATCTGCTATGAATAAAAAAGCGTTGATTACAGGTGTGACAGGGCAGGACGGGAGCTATCTGGCGGAGCTGCTGCTGGAAAAAGGGTATGAAGTACATGGTATGGTGCGCCGTTCCTCGACAGAGAAGATGGAGCGTATTGAGCATCTAAAGGGCTGTCCGCAGTTCAGCCTGCATTATGGTGACCTGGCGGATTCGATGAGCCTGGTAAAGATGATCGGGGAAATAAGGCCGGATGAGATCTATAACCTGGCTGCGCAGTCCCATGTTCAGGTGAGCTTTGATGTGCCTGAATATACGGCGGATATCGCAGCGGTTGGCGTGCTGCGGGTACTGGAGGCTGTCCGTGTCTGCGGGCTTGCAAAAAGCTGCAGGATTTATCAGGCTTCTACGTCAGAGCTGTTTGGAAAAGTGGAAGAGGTTCCGCAGAGTGAAGACACGCCGTTTCATCCTTACAGTCCGTATGCGGTTGCAAAGCAATACGGGTATTGGATTGTAAAAGAATACCGGGAAGCTTATGGAATGTTCTGCTGCTCCGGCATTTTATTTAACCATGAATCGGAACGGCGCGGAGAGACGTTCGTAACCAGGAAGATTTCCCTGGCGGCGGCGCGGATTGCACAGGGCAGGCAGAAAAAGCTGTACCTTGGAAATCTGTCCTCCCTGCGCGACTGGGGATATGCGAAAGATTATGTGGAGTGTATGTGGCTGATCTTACAGCATGACAAGCCGGAAGATTTTGTGATTGCAACGGGGGAGCAGCATTCGGTGCGGGAATTTTGTGAATGTGCATTCCGGGAAGCCGGCATGGAACTGGAATTTTGTGGTGAAGGACTGGAAGAAGTCGGGATTGACCGGGCAACTGGTGAGGTTGTGATTGAAGTATCACCGGAATTCTACCGTCCGACGGATGTCGTGAACCTTCTGGGGGATCCTGGGAAGGCGAAGAAAGAGCTGGGCTGGAATCCTACGAAGACAAGTTTCCGGGAGCTGGTCAGGATTATGGTGAGGCATGATATGAATGGGAATTAAGATTAAGGAAGGAAATTGATATCCCGCAACTGTAAGCACCAGTAACGGATGATTCCGGCAGACGCGAAAAGTTCCTGGAAAGTCCGTTCCATTGGTTGGGAGTATGCTGCATCACAGAGTCTGTTATGAAAGACGATCGATCAGGGAGGAAGGAAGATGATCATTTACTGAAAAAACTCTCGATCATATTCAGCCATGATGCATGTGCTGGCGTAAACACAAATACAAACCTTCCCTCTGACGGCCGCTCTGGTGAGCAGATCAATGCCGGCCAGGGTCCATAATTCCGCTGCATAGCCAGGATCACATGCTTTCTGGCAGGCGCAAGGGAGGCACGAGAAAAAGAAAAATTGCAGCGTGAAGAGGCTGTCCGCAGGCGCAGGGAAGAGCGCGAAAAACTGGAAGAGAGGACGGAAGAAAACAGAAATGCTGATTCCAGTACAGATACCGTGGAGATCAGTGAGGAAGGTAAAGTATTGCTAAAGGATCACATAGATTCTGGCAGCGTCGGTTCTGACGAAAGAAAGACGGATGTCGTAAAGGAGCCTGTAATCTATACAAAAACCGGAGAAACGATTCCTTTGGAACAAGAAGCAGGCATAGGAGTAAGTTTCAAAAAAATTTAATCAGAGGTATCATCTTACGCAAACAGCCGTCCGGCATGAAAACGGGCGGCTGTTTTGCGTGGATAGCCGGAAGGGAGGCGAAAAAAGAGTAACAAGTTTTTTTCGGAAAGTTGAAAATTGGGTGAGAGTATTGCGGTATGGATTGACAAATGGATGGCTTTTATTTATAATATGCGTTATATATAGCGTTAGTTATGTATAGTGCATATTATAAATGGAGGGGTAACTATGCCGGCAATCGCGAAAGTCACAAAAGAAATGATTATAGACGCAGCTTTTGAAACTGTAAAAGAAATGGGAGCAGAAAACATAAACGCCCGGACAGTTTCACAAAAACTCGGCTGTTCCACGCAGCCCGTTTTATATCATTTTAAAACGATTGAAGATGTCCGTATTGCGGCACATAAACAAGCAGGCAAATTTCATATTAACTATGTAACAAACATAAGCGGCAAATACGAACGCCCGATGCTGGAAGTGGGTATGAGACATATTCAATTTGCCATAGAAGAAAAAAATCTTTTTCGCTTTCTGTTTCATTCAAACTATCATACAGGCGTTTCTCTTTCTGAATGGCTTACAGCGGAAAATTTTGATTCTTTAATTTCTATTTTGAAGAAACAGGCAAAGGCAGACAATCAGCAGGCGTATCGCATATTTTTTCAAATTTATTTGGTAACACATGGAATCGCCAGTCTGCTTGCTGATAATGCAATGATTTATGATGAAGCATACTGTATAAAAATATTGTCGAATGCCTATTTTGGCGCCATGTCTCTGCTAAAAGAAGGAAACTTATTATAAAAAACAACGCAAATATTTGTTCAGTAAGGAAAGTAAAATCAAATCGGAGGTACTAATATGAACAAACTTTTTAAACGCGATTTTACAATGGTTGTGATCGGTCAGATCATCTCGCTTTTCGGCAACGCCATACTGCGCTTTGCTTTGCCCCTTTACCTGCTTCGCGAGACGGACTCCGCGTCTTTGTTCGGCGCGGTAACCGCCTGCTCATTTATCCCAATGGTGATTTTTTCGCTCTTTGGGGGAGTGATTGCCGACAGAAAAAACAAACGGAATATTATGGTGGCGC
>CAOKJJ010000262.1 GCA_948468465.1 uncultured Eubacterium sp.
TATCACACGCTAGAATATTATATATAGAGATTTTCAGAATGTCAAGGAAGATTTCTCTATTTCAGCATATTGCACTGTTTCACATTTATTTTTCCCCGTTTTTAGAAAAAAATACCATCAAAAAAAATACTATCAAAAAAATACCACCGAAAGAATTTTCTCTCCTGTGGTATTTTTTCCGATTATATCATGATTATATTTTTATCTGTTAATCCAGCAAAGCATATTCTTCATTGTCTGCCCGATCCGGCACTTCCCCGTCGTATGCCGTGTCGTCATACGTATCTTCTTCGTATGCTTCCTCTTTTTCCAGGCCATCCGCATATGCTCTCATGCTGGCTGCGTCTGAAAATACCGGATGATCTGCTTCCTGTGCCATGAAATCATCTTCCTCACCGTCTGCTTCAAACAGCTCATCTTCATCATCCATCGCAAACAGTGCTGTATGCCCGCCCGCTGTATCCGCATGCTCTGATGTCCCGGCTCCTTCATCAAACTCCATAAAGTCCTCTTCACTGAACACGACTTCCTGCTCGTTCACGTCCGAATCGAGTTTAATGCTGCGGTAACGCTTCATGCCCGTACCAGCCGGAATCAGCTTACCAATAATAACGTTCTCTTTCAGGCCGATCAGCGGGTCAATCTTGCCCTTAATCGCTGCTTCTGTCAGTACTTTCGTTGTTTCCTGGAAAGATGCCGCTGATAAGAAAGAGTTCGTGGCAAGCGAAGCCTTTGTAATACCCAGCAGTACCTGTGCTCCTTCTGCTGGTTCTAGCCCTTCTTTCTCAAGTCTTTCATTTGCATCTTCAAATTCCAGATTATCTACTAATGTTCCCGGCAGGAAATCTGAATCTCCGTTATTTTCAATGCGAATCTTCTTTAACATCTGACGTACAATGACCTCAATATGCTTATCATTGATTTCCACACCCTGCAGACGATATACACGCTGTACTTCACGCAGCAAATAATCCTGAACGGCGCGCACGCCTTTGATTTTTAAAATATCGTGCGGATTGACAGAACCTTCTGTCAGCTCGTCGCCGGCTTCCAGCAAAGCCCCGTCCATAACCTTGATGCGGGAGCCATAAGGAATCAGATAAGCTTTTGATTCACCGGATTCCTGGTTTGTTACGATAATCTCACGTTTCTTTTTCGTGTCCTTAATCGTAGCCACACCGCCAAATTCTGTAATGATGGCAAGACCTTTTGGTTTTCTTGCTTCAAATAACTCCTCGACACGAGGAAGACCCTGTGTAATATCATCTCCCGCAACGCCGCCTGAGTGGAACGTACGCATCGTCAGCTGAGTACCTGGCTCTCCGATGGACTGCGCCGCTATAATGCCGACTGCTTCACCTACCTGCACAGACTGCCCGGTCGCCATATTCGTTCCATAACATTTTGCGCATACGCCATCCAGCGAACGGCATGTCAGGATCGTACGAATCTTTAATTTTGTAATCGGTTCGCCATTTTTATCCACACCTATGCTCATAATTTTTTCTGCGCGTCTCGGTGTAATCATATGATTGGCTTTTACAAGCACATTTCCGTCTCTGTCACAAACAGTTTCACAGGAGAAGCGGCCTGTCAAACGCTCCTGCAGGCTTTCAATCTCTTCCTTGCCGTCTGCGAACTCTGTAACGACCATGCCTGGAATCTCACGGTCTTTTCCTTCGTTACAGTCTAATTCCCGCACAATCAGCTCCTGCGATACGTCTACCAGCCGTCTTGTCAGATAACCGGAGTCCGCTGTACGCAGAGCCGTATCGGACATTCCCTTTCTGGCTCCATGCGCAGACATAAAGTATTCCAATACGTCAAGTCCTTCACGGAAGTTGGACTTGATCGGCATTTCGATCGTCCTTCCGGTCGTATCCGCCATCAGTCCACGCATGCCGGCCAGCTGCTTGATCTGTTTATCAGAACCACGGGCACCCGAATCTGCCATCATGAAGATATTATTATATTTATCGAGTCCGGACAGCAGCGCCTGCGTCAGCTCGTCATCCGTCTCTTTCCATACTTCTACAACTTCCTTATAACGCTCTTCTTCTGTGATCAGGCCGCGCTTATACTGTTTTGTAATTCTGTCCACCGTATTTTGCGCTTCATTAATCAGTTCCGGCTTCTGAGGCGGCACTGTCATATCAGAAATAGAAACGGTCATCGCCGCCCTTGTGGAATACTTATATCCCATGGATTTGATATCATCCAGCACTTCCGCCGTCGTTGTAGCCCCATGCACATTAATGACTTTTTCCAGTATTTGCTTTAACTGCTTCTTCGCCACATGGAAGTCAACTTCCAGCAGCAGCTCATTTTCCGGCTTGCTGCGGTCAACAAACCCCAAATCCTGCGGAATAATTTCATTAAAAATAAATCTTCCCAGCGTAGACTCAATCGTGCCTGTTTTTATCGTCCCATCCGGCAGATTTCTGCTTACACGCACATGGATTCGGCTGTGCAGCGTACATGCCTGATTTTCATACGCTAAAATCGCTTCATTAACATTTTTATAATAAGAACCCTCACCTAAAGAACCCGGACGTTCCTGCGTCAGATAGTAGATCCCAAGTACCATATCCTGCGAAGGCACCGCAACCGGACCGCCGTCCGAAGGCTTCAGCAGGTTATTCGGTGACAGCAGCATAAATCGGCATTCTGCCTGCGCTTCCTGCGACAACGGCAGATGGGCCGCCATCTGATCACCGTCAAAGTCTGCATTGTAAGCCGTACATACAAGCGGATGCAGCTTAATGGCCTTACCTTCGACAAGAATCGGCTCAAACGCCTGGATTCCCAGACGATGCAGCGTAGGAGCACGGTTTAACATAACCGGGTGTTCCTTAATTACCTCTTCCAGCACATCCCATACTTCTGTCTGCAGACGCTCTACCATCTTTTTTGCACTCTTTATGTTATGCGCCGTTCCATTCGAAACAAGCTCTTTCATAACAAACGGCTTAAACAGCTCGATCGCCATTTCTTTCGGCAGGCCGCACTGATATATTTTCAGTTCCGGGCCTACAACGATAACGGAACGTCCGGAATAGTCCACACGCTTTCCTAACAGGTTCTGTCTGAATCGGCCGCCTTTGCCCTTTAGCATATCGGAAAGCGACTTCAGCGCGCGGTTTCCAGGTCCTGTAACCGGCCGTCCCCGTCTGCCGTTGTCAATTAAGGCATCTACCGCTTCCTGCAGCATACGTTTTTCATTCCGCACAATAATGTCCGGCGCACCGAGCTCCAGCAGCCTGCGCAGCCGGTTATTGCGGTTAATAATTCTCCGATACAAATCATTCAGGTCAGAGGTTGCAAAACGGCCGCCGTCCAGCTGCACCATTGGACGCAGATCAGGCGGAAGCACCGGAACGACTGTCATGATCATCCACTCCGGCTTATTTCCGGATTCGTAAAATGCATCTACGACTTCCAGACGCTTGATAATTCTTGCGCGTTTTTGTCCGGTCGCATCTTTCAGCGCGGCTTTTAACGACACCGAATCCTTCTCCAAATCTATAGCCTGCAGCAGCTCTAAAATAGACTCCGCACCCATTCCCACACGAAAAGCGCTGCCATATTTCTCTCTGGCCTCCTGATATTCATTTTCGGACAGTACCTGTTTATAGCTTAACTCCGTCGTTCCCGGATCAAGTACGATATAAGACGCAAAATACAGCACTTTTTCCAGTGTTCTTGGAGACAAATCCAAAATCAGTCCCATCCGGCTAGGAATGCCTTTAAAATACCAGATATGGGAAACAGGCGCCGCCAGCTCGATATGGCCCATCCGCTCTCTGCGGACACTTGCCTTTGTGATTTCCACGCCGCATCGGTCGCAAACAACACCTTTATAACGGATTTTCTTATATTTCCCGCAGTGACACTCCCAGTCCTTGCTTGGCCCAAAGATTTTCTCGCAATACAATCCGTCTTTTTCCGGTTTTAAAGTCCGGTAATTGATCGTCTCCGGTTTTTTTACTTCTCCCTTTGACCATTCCCTGATTTTTTCCGGCGAGGCCAGACCAATCTGAATAGCATCAAACTGAATTGGCTGATTGGTTTCTTCATTCATTATTTCTGACATATATGGCACTCCCTTCTATTCCATATCTGAACCGTCATCATCAAAATCATCTACAAAAATAGAGTCATCTTCATCTTCTTCCAGCTCATCTTCTTCTGCATCCACGAGTTCTTCACTTTCAGCATCAAATTCCTTCTTGGAAAATCCCATTTTACTGAAAGATTCACTGCTTTCAAATGCAAAATCTTTGTCTCCGGATATAATAGAATTCAAATCTGTATTACCATATTCACTCGTTTCCATCAGCTGCACTTCCTTGCGGTTCTCATCCAGCACTCTGACATCCAGCGCCAGTGACTGCAGCTCTTTGAGCAGTACTTTAAAGGATTCCGGTATGCCAGGCTCCGGTATATTTTCTCCTTTAATAATCGCTTCATAAGTCTTTACACGGCCTACAACGTCATCCGACTTCACAGTCAGTATTTCCTGCAGCGTATACGACGCACCATATGCTTCCAGCGCCCATACTTCCATTTCCCCGAAACGCTGACCGCCGAACTGCGCTTTACCGCCCAACGGCTGCTGCGTTACTAAGGAATAAGGGCCGGTTGAACGGGCATGAATCTTATCGTCTACCAGATGATGCAGCTTGAGGTAATGCATGTGCCCGATGGTAACAGGGGAATCAAAATATTCTCCTGTACGTCCGTCACGCAGCCGCACCTTTCCGTCTCTGGAAATCGGCACGCCTTTCCATACTTCCCTGTGATCTCTGTGGTCAGACAAATACTGAATCACATCTTCACGCAGCTGATCCTGATACTTCGCTTCAAATTCATCCCATTCCATGTTGACATAATCATTTGCCAGCTCCAGCGTGTCCTGAATGTCAACTTCTCTTGCACCGTCAAACACTGGTGTTTCAATATTAAATCCAAGCGCTTTTGCCGCAAGGCTTAAATGGATCTCCAGCACCTGCCCGATATTCATACGGGAAGGCACGCCGAGCGGATTCAATACAATATCCAGCGGACGTCCATTCGGCAGAAACGGCATATCTTCTACCGGCAGCACACGGGAAACGACACCCTTGTTTCC
>CAOKJJ010000263.1 GCA_948468465.1 uncultured Eubacterium sp.
CAAATAGTGCCTTTCTCAGCTTATAACGGCGTTCCTCCCGCGTTATAATATTTTTCCAACACCACGTCCAGTTTCAGGCTGACACGAAAACATTCTTCCGAATTCAGATCCCGTAATGCTGCTTTGTTTAGCTGCTCGCGGAGACACTCGATCTCCTCTCTTAATGTACTTTCTTGATTCATCCTTATCACCATTCCTATTTTATGGACTGATTACTATTGCGGCAACACTATTGTACTATTATTTTACAAAAAAAGTCAATTATTTCACATCGACAGCATTCGACACATTATGCACATCTGCAACCGTTCAGATCACCCTTGAACTGTTACGCACGTCTCCCAAAACTGGTGATGCTCCTTAACACCTGGCTGTTTATTGGAATAATGTGGCTAATATCGCCTTCTACCGTATTCTGTCCCGAAAGATAATCCTGATGTGTTTTTTTGACAAAATCAAACAAAGCTTCCGGCGCGGAAAATTCGATATATTTCTTCTTGCGGCTTGCCGCTTTTCCGCTTTGAATATGCTGGCGCAGCTGTTTTTTCAGATCTTCTTCATAAGAACAGTGTTCACGGAATCCGCCTGTAAATTTTTCATTATGCGGATAAGTAAAATAATCTGCAATATAATGAGATACTTCCCCCAGATGTCTGTAATATTTGGAATTACCTTTTTCGCTGTCCCCTGTATTTGTCTCAGATAACACTTCCATCTGTTTTTGCAGTTCTGAAAATGTCTCTGTAATTTCATGTCTTTTATAAATAAATGACGGTTTAATATCTGGCAGTATGCTGCCTAAATAAAATGCATATTTATGTTTTCTCAGCTCTTTATCCCTGGATTCGTTAACCAGATATCTTGCCAACGTTATATGTGATTTTTTTCTCAATCCAAAAATGCCCCCTCACTTTTTTAACCGGCCAAACGCAGCAGTTCTGATCATTGATGGAACTGCCGCGTCTGGTCATCCTCTCAGGCAAGCTTACTGCTCTGCCTTACTGCCTATTTTCTGCAAAAAGTTCCACAGGCTGTCTGCTCGCATCGACAGGCATTGGAACCGCCAACATCAATACCGTCCGCCCGGCACGTACAGTCATCATTATGCACGCATTTTTTTGCTTCACAGCGGATATTTACTTTTACAGAAGGCTCCTTTGTGCTGTTTGTCATGCTGTCCGCCCGTTTTTCTTCAAAACTGTCACAGCAGGTTTCACTTGTACTGCTTGCTCCGGCTCCTCCTACACTGATGTTGTCTCTGACGCATCCATGATCCTGATTGTATCGGCAGTTTACTACACTGCAGTCTAATCTTGGCATGATTTTCCTCCTTATACTATTAGAATGTACGAATCCATTCTATTTTTAAATGCAGATATAGTATAAGCAGAAAATCACTTGTTATGTGTGCCGGAAAAACATACCAATTATTTTGCTTTTTCTTCTTCCGGCAGCTCCGTGCGGATTTCCTTTGTACGAATTTCCCTGCAAATCTGTTCTATAAATTGCTGTAACGGTTTTACACCTTCATTTCCGGCAAATCTGCTGCGGACAGACACCGTGCCTTCCTCTTCCTCCTGTTTGCCTACGACAAGCATATAAGGCAGTTTGTCAAGCCTTGCCGCACGAATTTTAAATCCAATTTTTTCAGAACGGCTGTCAACCGTTACATCAACCCCATTTTTCTTTAATTGTGCGCTTACTTGTTGTGCATATGCATTGAATTTATCAGAAATCGGAAGAACACGGACCTGTTCCGGACACAGCCAGGTCGGGAATTTTCCGGCATATTTTTCAATCAGCCATGCCAGCGTACGCTCATAACATCCAACAGAGGTTCTATGGATAATATAAGGACGTATCTTTTCGCCATTCTCATCAATATAATACATATCAAAGTTCTCAGCAATGGCACAATCCAGCTGTATGGTAATCATCGTATCTTCCTTGCCATATACGTTTTTAGCCTGAATATCAATCTTCGGCCCATAAAAGGCTGCTTCACCGTCTGCTTCCACAAACGGAAGTTCCTTTTCCACCAAAATCCTACGCAGCGCATCCTGTGTAGATTCCCAGTACTGCTCATCTCCAAGATATTTTTCTTTGTTCTTAGGATCCCACTTGGACAAACGGTAAGTGACATCTTCCTGAAGGCCAAGCGTGGAAAGCGTATAGTATGCAAGCTCCAGGCAGCCTTTGAGTTCTTCCTCTGTCTGGTCCGGACGAATGACAAGATGCCCTTCTGAGATTGTAAACTGACGTACGCGTGTCAGTCCATGCATTTCACCGGAATCTTCCGAACGGAAAATTGTGGAAGTCTCTCCCATGCGGTATGGCAGATCCCGATAGGATTTTTGTGTATTCTTATATACATAATACTGGAACGGACATGTCATAGGCCGGAGCGCGAACACCTCTTTGTCCTTTTCTTCATCTCCTAATACAAACATCCCGTCTTTATAATGATCCCAATGACCGGATATCCTATACAAATCACTTTTTGCCATCATCGGGGTCCTTGTACGCACATACCCCCACTCGTTGTCCTCCAAATCTTCGATCCAGCGCTGCAGCTTCATAATCATCCTGGTACCCTTTGGAGCAAACAGTGGCAATCCCTGTCCAATGACATCCACAGTTGTAAACAGTTCCATTTCACGCCCCAGCTTGTTGTGATCGCGTTTTTTCATATCTTCCAGATGATCCAGATATGCAGTCAATTCCTCTTTTTTATTGAATGCCGTTGCATAAATACGCTGCAGCTGTGCCCTGTGCTCATCTCCTCGCCAATAAGCCATGGAAGAAGAAATCAGCTTGTAAGCTTTGATCCCCTTTGTCGACATCAGGTGCGGCCCGGCGCACAAATCCACAAATCCGCCCTGATCATAAAACGAAATTTCAGCTCCCTGCTCCAAATCTTCAATCAGCTCGACTTTATACGGTTCCTTACGGTCCCGCATATAAGAAATGGCTTCCTCTCTTGGCATTGTAAACCGCGTAATCTCATGTCCTTCTTTTATGATCTTTTTCATCTCAGCTTCGATGTTATCCAAATCTTCCCTGGAAAACGGAGCGTTGTCAAAGTCATAATAAAACCCATCTTCAATCGCAGGCCCGATTGCAATTTTAGCATCCGGAAACAGACGTTTGACTGCCTGCGCCATAACATGAGAAGCCGTATGACGGATGACTTTCAAGCCTTCTTTATCATTCACCGTAACAATATTCAGCTCACAGTCATTTGTAATTTCCGTTCTTAAGTCTACAATCTCTCCATTTAATTCTCCGGCGCATGCGATACGCGCAAGCCCGTCACTGATATCTTTCGCGATCTCATATACCGTTTTTGCTTCACTGTATTCTTTTACAGCGCCATCCTTTAATTTAATCTGCATGTTATTAGTTTCTCCTGTCTGTTTCTGTTAGTCTTCTATTTGTTCATCCAAATCTGTATCCAAATGGCCGTTGCCATTGTTGCAGCCGATCATCGTTGTTTTCTTCGGGCTGAAAATAATACCCAGCACAAACCCTGCAAGCGCACAGGTTACCAGTTCTAAAAACAGTTCCCGTTTCGATACAGTTGCCATATCTTCCAAAGATTCCCAAAACATTTTCATTTTTTTCATATTCGTTTCCTTCTTTCTATACTATGATTCTTTTAAAATCCAGTCAGTTGCCGCAATGCTGCCCCTGCTTCATTGCCAGCTGCTTGATACTTTATATTTTATTACTTTTCCCGCTTTCATGCAAGATATAAATAAACATCACGGCACGATTTCAAGCCAATATCCGTCTGGATCTTTAATAAAATATATTCCCATTTCCGGATTTTCATAACAGATACAGCCCATCTGTTCATGCAGCTTATGAGCTGACTCATAGTCGTCTGTATGAAAAGCCAGATGGAATTCACAGTCTCCCAGATGATACGGCCTGTCCATATCACGCATCCACGTTAATTCCAATTCAAAATCTGACTGCTCCCCCGCGACATAAACAATAATAAAAGAACCATCCTTAGCTTCTTTTCTGCGTGTTTCCTTAAGCCCCAGCGCTTTTTCATAAAACTCCAAAGACTTTTCCAGATCAAATACGTTGTAATTTTCATGAACCATTTTAAAGTTCATCACATTGCCCTCCTTCAATTATGATATATTTAATTAATATCTAATTAATATTTAATTTAATTTCACATTATAAAAACAAAAATCCCCGATGAATCAGGTGAAACCCATCGTACATCGGGGCAGCTTAAAAGCAGTTTACTTATTTTTGTTCATACAGCAGTATTTATATTTTTTTCCGCTTCCGCATGGGCATGGATCATTGCGCCCTGTCTTTTTTCCAACAATCACGGTTCCTGATTTTTTCTGTTCCAGATACAATGCCTTCTTTGTCTCAGGATCAAAAATATCATCCCACATCGGAAGATTGTACAGCCAGTCGGCCTTCGCATCGACCATATTTTTATATAGTTTTTCTTTTTCAAACGCAAGGCTTACCACGGTATCTTCTTCCATTGTTTCTATCGGGTTTGGTTCCTTTAAGCTGTCGTTGATCCCATCTAAAAATCCTGTCATTTCCATAATCGTTAAATCATACTTTTCCGCCAGCTCTTTGACGGTTCCTTTTACTTCTTCGTCCGGATTGACCAAGAGCTTTTCGTATACACCCTTCTCCAGCTTAAAATATCTGTCCCACAGCTTTTGAAGCTCGCCTCTGTTTGCTTTTTCATTGTATACAATTTTTTTCCATTCCTCTAATAAAGCCATATCTGTATCCCATCCTTTTTTTCTTCTATCAGGAGCGTGTTTTAAGAGTATTTTCAAACACGCACGAAACATAGAAGTATTCAATTCTTTTTTATCAGATTCAATTATAACCTATCTTTTCAGCTTTTCCAAGTCTTTTTTTGAATCTTAAACAATATCTGCAGCAGTTTAGAGTTTTTGTTGTATTTTTGACGTTGTGCTGTATTGTCCGGTATCTGTATAAATCAGAAAAGCTGCCATACGGCAGCTTTTCTATTGGGGGAGGATAAAGTAT
>CAOKJJ010000264.1 GCA_948468465.1 uncultured Eubacterium sp.
AATTTTATTTCAAAATCAGAAAAAGATATTTCCTGATGTTATCATTAATAGCTGTCACAGCAGTCCTCGCAGGGATGGATACATGGAATGAGATTGCGGACCGGACAGTCTCTAAAAAAGAATGGCTGGAAACGTTTCCTGAATTGCCTGGCGGTATCCCTTCCCATGATACGATAAACAGGGTATTCCGGATGATTGAGCCTGAAAAATTCCACGACGCTTTTTTCGGCGGGCCAGTGCCGTATCTGGTAAAGTAAAAGGTGTAGTGGCCATTGATAGGAAAACAGCAGGGAACATAAAGCCGAGCCATACGGTCAGCGCCCAGACTGTGGAATCATCCCTTATATCCGGCCAGACGTGCATGGATGAAAAAACAAACGGGATAAAGACAATACCGGGACTTTAAGATATCCTGTGTCTGGAAGGGTGTATCATCACAATCGATGCAATGGGGACACAGAAAGAAATCGTAAAAAAGATTATTGAGAAAAATACGGATGATATCCTGCAGGTGAAAGGGAACCAGCAGACACTTATGGATGATATTAGTGAGTATTTTGAAAAGATGTATTTGCGGAAAAGAAAGATACCCTGGAAAAGGCAGGCGTTACTATAAAGATCTTTGTGGAGAGCATGGGAGGATGGAAAAAAGGGAGTATTACGTTGAAAATGATATTGGATGGCTCAGGGACAGGCATCCTGCGTGGGAGAGACTTTGCGGTATTGGTGCATGTGTATCTGCAGTTACAGAAAAAGAAAGAGTGTAACAGCCGTAAATTACGCTATATACAGCAGGCAGGGGATGATAGCGGCAGAATATGGCACAAGTGCAAGGGCACATTGGGAAATTGAAAACGGTCTGCATTGGGCGTCGGCGTCAGCTATCGCATTTCGTGAGGACGAAATCCGGATAAGGGCCGGAAATGCAGCAGAAAATATGAATATGGCCCGCCATATAGGAATAAACCTGCTGAAACAGGAAAAGCTGTAAGATGGACTTGCCAGCAAAAGAAAAAAATGCGGGTATGACATGGAATATCTTTTTAAAGTACTTGCCGGGTTAAATACTGGAACAGAATAGGACTATAATTTAAATATATAGTTTGAAAACATGGGCAGATCCGTGTTTGGTTGCTATACGCTAAATAATTTAACAATCATATCTTTGTGAAGGGTTTTAATGTTGAAAACTGCAAATCCCAAATTTACAGAAAGTTTATAAATTTTGCGTTTACCGTGAATATTCATTCCGCATATATTGAAAAACAGAAACAGATATGGTAAAATTTTTTCAGTTTCCGATTTTTTATGCAAAGATAAAAAATGTCGCGGCAAACTGTTTTATCAGAAGCCGCAGAATGCATCAAAGGGGATTTTTTATTTATGAAAGGAGTTATGAAAAATAAGAAACTTGCCTCCAGAATCGGTATTTTTACCACAGTTATTACACTGGCAGGCATGCTGGCGCTTTGGACAGTCATCGCTTTTAGTACAGAGTCGGTAGTCAGAGACGACATTACAAATCAGATGGCAAATGCGGTAGAATCACGAGCCGTGATTATTGACGATTATGTCACGTCAGCAGAAGAATATCTGACAGCCTTTTCATTAAGCAAAGAAGTAAGAGATTTACTTGCAGATCCGGATAATCCTGATCTGCTGCGCCAGGCAGGGCAGTATACGACCGATTTTGCTGAAATAAAAGGCATATTTGAGGGACTGTACATCGCGGATCCCAATACTTACGTTCTTACGCATACAGTACCGGAAGCCGTAGGTATTACGACCAGGGAAGGAGAATCTTTAGAGAATTTTCAAAATACGATACTGGCTGCCAAAGAGCTTACGAACCTTGGAATTATGCAGTCTCCGGGAACAGGAAATATGGTAATTTCCATGTATTGTCCGATTTATGACGGGCAGGAATGCATTGGGTATGCAGGAGCGGCAGTCTATGCGGACCAGCTGATGAACGCGCTGCTGGATCTGGAGCTGAAAAGTCTGCCAAAAAGCAGCTATGTATTTATGAATGCGGAAACGGGTGTCTATCTTTATCATGAGGAAGAATCTTTGCTGAATACGGAAATACAGGATAAAGGACATCTGGAGATTATAAAACGCGTGCAGCAGGAAAAAAGTACCGGGTCAGAGGCGTATACATATCAAAATGAGAAAGGAAAAAAGCAGCTTGCCGTTTATAAATATCTGGATAATCGCGGCTGGATATTTATGGTTCAGGCGGATTATTCCGAGGTATACAGTTCTGCGATAAACGTACGTACTTTGATGGGAATCGCATGTTCCGTCATCGCGGCGTTTATCATACTGACGACATTATTGATTTTAAGAAAAACTGGAAAAGAATTAATGATTGTGGAATACGCGATCTCAGATTTGAGCGAACTGAATCTTTCGGCAGATAAAGGACTGGAAGTATTTTACGGGAGAAAAGACGAGATCGGCATGATCGCAAATGCTACGCATAATGTCTGCAAACATCTGAAAGCCGCGATTGAAGATATGGGAAGAATTTTGAGCGAAATCGCAGACGGCAATCTGACGGTGGATGTGGAAAAAAATCAGGATTGTTATATCGGCGGCCTGCAGATGCTGATTAGCAATATGAAGGTGATACGCTCCAAGCTGACGAAAGTGTTGAAAGAAATTTCCATTGTTTCCAGGCAGGTAAGCGTGGAAGCCGGTCAGGTACTGCTAAGAGCCGAATCATTGTCCCATGGCGCGGAAGAACAGGGCCTGTCTGTGCAGACGCTTTCAGATGCGGTAAATAATATTGAAAAACAGGCGGATGCGACAGCCAGATTCGCAAGTCTTGCAAAAGAAGAAAATGTGCAGACGCATCATCGCATTGAAACATGCAGCAACGATATGCTCGATCTGATGAAGGCCATGCAGACAATCGATGAAAAGTCCAAAGAGATTATTAAAGTTATCAAGTCGATTGAAGATATTGCGTCACAGACGAATATTTTATCTTTGAATGCCGCAATAGAAGCAGCCCGTGCAGGCGAAATGGGAAAAGGCTTTGCCGTCGTAGCGGACGAGGTCAGAATGCTTGCAGGACAGTCCGCAGAAGCGGCCAGAAATACGGCATATCTGATTGGCGAAACCGTAACGGCTGTAGAAATGGGCAGTCATATTTCAGAGCTTACGAATCAGGCGCTGCAGGAAGTCGTAGAGAGCGCGAAAAATGTTTCAGATGCAGTCATATCCATTTTTGAGGCAGCTGACGGGCAGGCAGGCGCAGTAGAGAGGGTTTCAGAGGGACTGAAGTGTATCTCTGATGTAGTCGAAAGCAATAGCGACGTTGTAAAAGATTCGGCGGAGGTAAGTGAAAAGATGTCTGAGCAGGCGGAGATGCTGAAAAGCCAGGTATCGAAATTTCAGCTTTAAGTATATATAGTCTGGTCATACAGGAATATGTATGACCAGACCATTTTTTTGTATGCCTGATTGTTCGCGGTGTATGTGAATCTCAGCCGTTTTGAGAGGATTGGATATTATCTGATCACTCATAAAGTCTGTAAAATACCTTGTAATATCTGAAAGAAAAGTTATAATAGACATGGATATAGAAAAATGGGTCTGACAGAATGATAGGAAGAACAGATAAATACACTTCGTGGAGAATGTATCCCAAATCTCATCAACATCGTCCGGATGCAATTTGGGATACATTTTTGTAAAGCAGAGGCGCAGCTTTCAGGTATGATTGTTCAGATCCGCTCTGCGGAACGGAGCCTGAATTTACGTGAATTTTGCAAAGTCAGGAAGGGAGAAAGAAATGAGAAGATTAAAGGAACTAAGAGAATATGTGGACAAGAGATTAAGCAGCATTGCAGATGAAGACAAACGGAACGGAGCGTTTGTGCATCTCTACGGAGTATCTCTTGCGGCTGTGATGCTTGCGAAAAAAAGAGGGTTTGATCCGGAAATTGCAGCGATGGCAGCGATGCTTCACGACCTGTATGCCTATCAGTCCGGTTCCTATGAAGATCACGCGCATAAAGGTGCAGAGCTTGCAAGGGAGGTACTTTTGGAACTGGCGCTGACAGATGCTGAGGAGACGGAGACGATCTGTTCTGCTATCTGCCATCATGATGACAAGCTGACGGTGGATGGACAGATGGACGAGCTGTTAAAGGATGCGGATGTGATACATCACTGTATGAATGATCCGTCCAAAGGCATAAAGGAAAAAGAACGGGCAAGATACGAAAGTATATGTCAGGAGTTTGGGATGGTGGCAAATAATGTCAGTGAATAGGACAATGATAAATCTGCTGGAACCTGCCATACGAGCAGGCAGATGGCTGGGTTCCTGCCTGAACTGAACGACAGCGTATGTGAGAACAAATATTTATGAAGAAAAAAGCGAACCGCCGTACGATGGACGTTATCCGTCATATGCGGCGGTTTGCCATTTCCGCAGACAGGGCGGCCTGATAATGAAAATTACACGGAATCCGGGAAGTTAGAGAGAATATGCTGACACGACCAGTATCGGCTGTGTGCTTATAGTCATTTTATGCAATTTATGGGAGTTTCGTGCAATTTATAGTTACCTGGTGCAATCTGGGTTAGAAATCGGGCGGTATCTGCCGATAGATTTTATAGATAAAAGCAAAGGAGAGTGCAGATTATGAATATTGATTACAGCCAGTTTTACAGAGGGACAACAAATATCCCGACATATGGAAACGGTGCGCATCAGAAGAGCACCCTTGTAAAATATAAATTCAACACAACGGATGCGCATGGCAACAAGGTCATGGATAAGATGTCAAAGGAAGAAACCCTGCAGGCGATGAAGGACATCCGCTCACAGTATGGGGATGCGGTCATTGTGGAATTTTCAGGAGATGGCATGGCAGCTCTTGTGGAAGGCAGGAAGGGCAGCATGGCGCCGGAAAATCAGGAGGCAATGGAGACAAAAAATGCGGCGTTCCAAAAGGATATCGTGCAGGCTGACATGTCTCTAAATGACCTTCCG
>CAOKJJ010000265.1 GCA_948468465.1 uncultured Eubacterium sp.
ACTAACACGAATCAGTCAGCACTAAACTCTAATTTCTGTCCGGATGGAGCACTAGTGCTTATCTGAAATAATGGATATCAGTGTCCCTGCTCCGATTTTATGTCGTTTTGTGAAGCTGCGCGAATCTGTTCCAGGCCGCTGATCAGTATTTTTGAATACTGTACCGCTTCCTGGCAGATCTTCTCAGCCCTGCTGTAATCCTCATCAAACAAAGCTTCTATCACCTGTTTCCCATAGGCATGAAACTTTTTGTGTTTTTCTCCAAGCTCATTCCAGGGTTTTAAAACCTCTGGTTTCGTCGGTTTTACCGCGTAGTAAAAATGGCCGAATCCGCACTTTCTGTCATCGACCTGTAGCGGTAGGATGGTCCGCTCTTTTACAATATGTTCCAAATTGCTGAGCCAGCTCTTATGTGCGGCAATTGCTTTCTCAATATAGCCGGCGAAAATCTGGTCATCCATCTTATAAAACGCGTCTTTTGCCATCGTCCCCATGACTTTTGCTGATTCATCCAGCGTCAGCTCAATCGTTTCCATCGGCTTGGCAATCTTGTCAATGTTTTTTCCATGTTCCCGTAAGCGCACGGTATCCTCATACAGCACACCGCACTGGCTATTTACATTCGAAGACCGTGTTTCAAGCTCAATAACCGAACTGCTGATTTCTTCGCTGAGGCTTGCCAGCGAGGAAATGCTGTTTGTAATCTTTTCCAGATGCTTTCGGTTGTCCTCATTCCATTCCCACACATGGCCAATCTTTTTTGTAACGGTTTCCAATGATTCGATCGTGCTGTCCACACTCTTAACACTCTTATTGGATGCGTTCAGTATATCCGCCATAGAGCTTCCCATACTTGCAGTCAGCTTTTGCGTTTCATCCGCCAGCTGCCGGATCTCGTCAGCAACTACCGCAAATCCTTTGCCGGCATCCCCGGCTCTTGCCGCCTCAATCGAAGCATTCAGGGCAAGCAGATTTGTCTGTGATGAAATAGAATTAATACCTGCAATCACTTGATTCATCTGGCTGATAATCTCAGAAAGCTGATTCATATCCTGCTGCATTTCCTTTGATACGCTAATCGTCCCATCAGACAATTCTTTCGTATCCGTCAGTTCCTGCTGGCTCTCATCAATACGCCGATAGACCGTGTTTGATTCCTCTGAGATTTCAATGATCGTGTTTGTCAGCTCCTCATGCTGTACGGATACCGTCTTGGATATGGCATCCACCTCTTTCGAAGCCTTATGGATCAATTCTGTGGCATTTGAAACACTGTCTGATACCGTTTGAAGAACAGAAGAATAGTGTTTCATGGAAAGATCCAAAGAGCTGATATTCATCAGCGAATCCAAAATTTTGGCTATTACCTCTTCGAACTGAGAACGTCCGGTGAGCAGCCGCCGGTAGATCTGTTCCAGTTCTGCTGATTCTTTTCCATAATCTGCCTCTTCCAGCTCTGAAACAGACATTAATAAGCTTTTCTTTTTTGATTTCATTAAAATACTCATGGCGATCCTCTTTTTTATCAATGCTATTGTTGTGTTTTCCTATAAATGTTTCTTCCTACAATTGTTTTTTCTGCTCATTTTCCGATTGCCGTTCCTGTTCCCGGCAGTCCGGGCATACATAAAAAACTTTCAAATCGTAAAATAAAAAATCCCCTCCCATCTGCTCCCGCAAAGAACTGGTCAGATCCTCAAACGAAATATCCGCCAGTTTTCCGCACCTTTGACAGACCAAATGGTCATGCTTTCTAATGCGGTCATATCTGTCCGGCATATTTTCCACGGATATTTTGCGAATCATACTTGTTTTCCACAATCTATTCACGTTATTATAGACCGTCGACATGACAACCTTGGGATATACTTTTTTCAGCTCCGTATATATCTGTTCTACGGTCAAATGTTCGGCTGATGTTGTAATAATGTTGTATATTTCCTTTTCGTATTTTGTCATATACTACATCCTTATTGTTTTTAGAATTAGAATTAGAATTATTCTAATTTCTGTTCACTTTATCATATCAGGAATATTTTGTCAACAGGAGCCTGTTTAATGAAAAAATTTACAATTCCTTACCTGAACAATAAAAAAAGAGCCTGTTTAAAGACTGGCTCCAAAGTCTGTAACACTATTTTGTCTGCAGTGTCCGCATCGAATTTAATATGGCTATCACCGACACGCCTACATCCGCAAATACCGCTTCCCACATATTGGCGGCTCCAAATGCGCCTAAAATCAGTACAAGCGCTTTTATTCCAAGTGCGAACACGATATTCTGCTTTACAATACGCATCGTCTTTCTGGAAATCCGTACAATCGAAGCAATTTTACGGATATCATCATCCATGAGCACAATATCAGCTGCTTCAATCGCCGCGTCAGAACCCATGCTTCCCATTGCGATTCCCAGATCTGCCCTTGTCAGTACCGGGGCATCATTAATCCCATCGCCGACAAACGCCAGACGTTCTTTTTCCGGCTGACTGTTCAGCAGATTTTCCACACAGCTTACTTTGTCAGCCGGGAGCAGTTCTGCATGTACCTCATCTATGCCAAGCTCCCTTGCTGTATCTTGTGCCGCCTTTCTGCGGTCCCCTGTGAGCATCACGCTTTTTTTCACACCGATCCGTTTCATATCCGCAAGCGCTTCTTTTGCTCCGTCTTTGACCGTATCGGAAATTACAACCGCGCCAAGAAAATGCCCTTCACAAGCCGCATATACAATCGTTCCCGCACGGTCGCAGGAAACATAGGATATGTGCTCTGCCTGCATCAGTTTTTCATTTCCTAAAAGCACCTCTTTGCCATCCACCCGCACACGTATGCCATGTCCGGCCATTTCCTCAGCATCGGATACCCGTCCTGGATCGACGGGTTTGCCATATGCTTCTTTTAAGGATGCCGCAATCGGATGATTCGAATACGCTTCGCCAAGAGCAGCCGTTTCAAGCAGCTTTTCTTTTTCCAATTTCTGTTTATCCAATTTTTGTTTATCCAATTTTTCATCTGCAGATTTTTCATTTGCCGATATTTCATTTGCTGATAAATCCTTTTCGGACTGCTGCGGCAGTATTTCTGTTACCCGAAACTCCCCTTTTGTCAGCGTTCCGGTTTTATCGAAAACAATGGTCGTCATTTCTGCAACTGCTTCCAGGTAATTGCTGCCTTTTACAAGCACTCCTATTCTGGATGCTGCGCCGATGCCCCCAAAAAATCCAAGCGGCACCGAGATTACCAATGCACACGGGCAGGAAATAACAAGGAAAATGCAGGCCCTTTGTACCCATTCCGCCCATCCGCCGCCCAAGACAAGCGGAGGCAGTACCGCTAATACAGCGGCTGCTATCGTTACGACTGGCGTATAGTATTTTGCAAAGCGGGTAATAAAGTTTTCTACTTTTGCCTTTTTACTCGAAGCGTTTTCCACCAGTTCCAAAATCTTGGCTACTGTAGAATCATCAAATTCCTTTGTCACCCGTACTTTTAATGTCCCGCTGCCATTGACGCAGCCGCTGATGATCTCATCTCCTGCCGCTGCCCTGCGCGGTACGGATTCGCCTGTCAAGGCTGCCGTATCAAGCAGGGATTCCCCTTCTATTATGATACCGTCTAACGGAACCCTCTCTCCCGGCTTTATTACAATAATATTGTCTATCTCCACATCATCCGGATCCACCTGTATCAGCTGGCCATCCTGTTCGATATTCGCATATTCCGGGCAAATATCCATCATATCGGCAATCGACTGGCGGGATTTGCCGACCGCATAGCTTTGAAACAGTTCACCCACCTGATAAAACAGCATTACGGCAACCGCCTCCGCATATTCCCGCACGCCAAAGGCCCCAAACGTAGCCAGCATCATCAGAAAATTTTCATCAAATACCTGTCCATGGCTGATATTGCGCATCGCTTTCCAGATAATATCATAGCCAATGATAAGATACGGTACAGCATAAATTACAAACTGTAACGGAACAGCCACAGATTCCAGCCTTCCCGTATGTTCAGACACAAGCAGTCCCGCAAATATAAGAAATGCCAGAATAATACGGCAAAGCATTTTTTTCTGCTTATTTGTCATTGTGTTGCCCTCTTACTTTACAATGATATGTGAACTGCCGTTACATTAAAATTTTGCAGTCTGGTTCGACCTTCGCACATACATCCGCAACTTTTTTCATAATGTCATCAAACTGCGCCTCATCCGCATCAATCGTCATTTTCTGTGTCATAAAGCTGACAGACGCGTCATTGACACCCGGCAGCTTTTTAATCGCTTCCTCCATCTTTGCGGCACAATTTGCACAATCCAGATCCTGTAATTTAAATTTCTTTTTCATGTTTCCATTTTCCTTTCTTTTATTGCTTATTTTTTTATTGTTTTTTGTATTGCTTTTTTATTGTTTTTTATTGCTTTTTATTACTTTTTTCTTTATCGCTTATTCCTCGATATGCTCCCGTCCCTGATCAATAATCGTACGGACATGGCCATCCGCAAGCGAATAAAATACGGATTTTCCTTCGCGCCTGCTTTTTACCAGCTTCGAGTTCTTTAAAATTTTCAGCTGATGTGAGATCGCGGACTGTGTCATATGCAGCGCTTCCGCCAGATCACAGACACAGACTTCGGCCTCAAACAGCACAAAAAGAATCCGTATCCTGGTAGAATCACCGAATATTTTAAACAGCTCCGCCAGATCATACAGCTCTTCTTCCGGAGGCATCCGCCTTTGAACAATTTCCAGCAATTCTTCATGAATTTCTGTCGTGTCACAACATTCTGCTCCTTTATCCTGCAAACAATCAGACTCCTTTCCTGCTTATAAATTTTTCCTGAACGTGTTGAAAACAAATACAATCTGTAATATATATTATCATATGATCACTTGTTCATATGTATATATTAATCAAACTTACGAAAAAAGTCAAGTACTATTTAAAAAAAACA
>CAOKJJ010000266.1 GCA_948468465.1 uncultured Eubacterium sp.
TCTGTCTGTCTGTCTGTCTGTCTGTCTGTCTGTCTGTTAAGATTGTCGCACGTCGTAACATACCACACAACCCCTTTCTGAAAAATTTCCTAAAAAAATGTATAAACACCTATTTTTAATATACTGATTTTCTCATTTTTTTCAAGCAGTATGGCACGAAATGTTAAAATATGTCCCGAATTGTTAAATCAAACCTCAAATCGAGTCTTTTACAGCCGTTTAATAACCCAATACCTGATAATCCCACTGTCTCGGTCCGGAAATAGACGGCAGAAATTCATTATGAAGAAGAATCGGTCTGCATTCCATACTCATTTTATACTCCTTTAATAACTCAATTTTTTTTGTAGGTCAAATTTAGTGTATAAAAAATGCCCATGATTATATACATGGGCCATCATCTTGCTACGGAACTGCCCCGAAATAAATGTGCTTCTTATTTCGGGAAAGTTCCTAATCATCAAGAACAATCATCTGATCAGATTTCAGTTCACATCCACATTGCTGAAAATCCTTCAGCAGATCTCTTGTGCTTTTTCCTATTTCATCCAAATCAAGAAATGTACTTCCAGATGAGTATTTTTTTTTGACGAGATACCGCTGGCATTCAATCCAGTATTCCTCATATAAACCCTTGTTAGGTTTATTTTCCACTTGCGTACTGATCATGTTATGTTCTCCAATCCCAACCATTTTACGTTCGTTTATATAACTCAAAAATTTACTTTTATTATATTCATTGTAGTCCAATTATGCAACAAATAATTGTAAAATTCATAAAAAGTTAATTGTTTGTTCATAAATTTAACACCTTTTACATACAATCAGTTTATAAACAAAAAAGTAATTTTCTGCGGCCTAAGAAATCATCCTCACCTGTACCCGCGCCTCATACACAAGATTTTTCCGGTAGTCATCCGCCCGTTTCCCATAAATACGATAAATATCTGGTGCATGCAGCGCAAGATAACGAACGCTGTCTGTCAAATCCGCATCATTTTTTTGGATGCCTGTACGGCAGATTTCTTCCATTTTATTTTCCAGCATTCTTTCTACCCGTTCTGCCGAAGCTTTTCCTGTGATGCGCTGTACTTCCGCGGTCACCAATATCTGTTCCGTTACTTTATCCTGATGCATATCTGTATCCTGATTCAAATCCGTATCCTGATTCAAATCTGTATCCTCACGCAGTAAAAATCTGCGCCTGCATTTTATTTTATGCAGCTTTACCTGTTCTTCCTGATCCAAAAACAGATCCATCTGCTGCATCTGTCCGGCCAGTAAATAATAAATTTTGGCTTCTTCCGCGTCCACTCTGCCTTTTGGCACAAATCCCTGGAAAATTTCATAAGAGCTTATGACCGGCAAATCCTGCTTTACTTCCAGTACCGGAATCAGCAGTGTCCGGCAGGCGTTTGCCTGTTCATTTAATAACGCTCCCAGTGTCACAAATGCCTGTTCCTTTACTTCCTGCTCGTTTTCCGTCATCTGTTCCAGATAGCTGCCCAGCGGCACTTCCAGTGATTCATTTAATTTGGCCATATCTTCCATGCTGCTGTCAGACAAATAGACAAGCGTGTTTCTCGCATAGGTGTTTTCACTGCGTACCGTGTCCAAAAATGTGCCAAACGCGCTGCTTTCCAAAAATCCCTTTTGAAAAATAACTGCCTTTGTATGCGTCATGTCAAGCTGGCAGCGGTTGTTTTTTTCAAAAGACTGATGTGTCTCATAATAAGTACTCCCGGCTGCATTCGCTGCTGTCATGTTGCCTCCGTCTGCCCGCTCATTGGCCACCTCCGACAGCTGCTGTGCCAAATAACAGATTTTATGCTGTCCGTCCTGCTGCTCAATGAGTACCGCCAGCGGAAATGTCTTATTTTCCAGCTCCGCCCCTGCGCAGCCGTTTAAAAACAGCATAAACACAGACATACAAACGATTACAGCTATTTTCACTTCCCGTTTATTCTGCATCATAAAGCTCCTTTTCCTTTTTACACAACAACAGCGAAACAGCCGGAATCATAACCGCAAACGGCACTCCGGCCAGATAAAAAATTTTTGCGGCTATGATCTGTATCTGTGGCATCAGATGAAACGCGTAACCGATTGCATAGACGCCTGCGCTTATCACAGCAAACCAGATATTTTTTCCTTTTCTGTCAGCGCTGCTGGTAAACGCCCGACGTGCAAGGATCATCCCATAATACAGCGTTGTCCCAATCAAGGCATACAACATAAAAAACCATCCGCCGACCATGACCGCATCCAGCCTCTTTAAAAAGTCGCCTGGTATTTTTACCATTCCCATCAATGTAATTATTGGATACTGCTCCTTTTCCAGCGCGCCGTTGCCAAAAATTCCAAGCAGGATTAAATAAATAACCACCAAAGCCAGCCCACTGTATACAGCAGCGCACAGTGCCGCTCGTCCGGTTTTTTTCTGATCCTGCACATGCGGAACTAAAAACAGCAAAAAAGTTAGCGGCAAAAAGGCCGCAAAGCACTGCCATGTCCCGCTCCAAAACCAGCTCCAGCTGATCGTATCCGCGTCTCCAAGCAATGGGAACCACTGTACGACCTGCACCTGTCTGACGCATAATAACAGCATGACAATCAGCGGAACAATCAGCACCCAGAACAGCAGTTCATATACTCTTGCCCTTGCTTCCATGCCTGCAGACGCGCCATAAAATGCAAGCAGCAAAATGACAATCAGCGCCACCTGAAAATCCTGTCCGTCCAGCAGACTGTCGCATACAAGCTCAGAAAGCAGCTTTGCCGCCCATGCACAAATGCCAATACAAATCACCGCATAGCAAAGATAAAGCAGCCTTGCCAAAATATTTCCCCATCCTGTTTTTAAATATTCCATATAATCCAACGACATCCGGCTGCTGCATGTATGAAGCAGCCATAAATACATGCATGCAAATACCGTGGCGGCCAAAATGCTCCAAATCCCAATCCCATTTCCGGACTTTGCCAGCTGCGACGGCAGCAGCAGCGATCCTGCTCCAAACAGCTCAAATACAAGCAGTCTTTTTATCTGCCGTGAAGATATTTTATCATTACTGGAAAACACGCCTATTGTTCCTTCCCTTTATTCTTTTTCATACCAAACGTCAGCCGAAGCCGTTCCAGCCGTTTTGCATAAATCGGACGTTTCCGCATCTGAAACAGCGGCGCACGTATCAGACTGTCCCGTTCATCTTCATAATCATTCAGCTCAGCCCCTACATACGGCATCAAATACGGAATGCCGAAGCTTCGCAGTCTGGCCAGATGAATCAGGATACTTAAAGAAGACGCCAAAAATCCGAACAAGCCGAGCCATGCAGACATGGCAATCATATAAAATTTCAGAATCCGAAAAGAAGTCGCCAATTCTTCATTTGGTATGGCAAATGAACTAAGCGCCGTAAACGCTACGACAATTACGACAATCGGACTGACCAGATTCGCTTCCACCGCTGCCTGGCCAATAATCAGGCCGCCTACGATACCGATCGTATTGCCCATTGCCCCAGGCAGACGAACGCCGGCTTCCCGCAACAGCTCAAAAGACAATTCCATCAGCAGCACTTCCACAACCGCAGGAAACGGCACTCCCTGTCTGGCCGCCGCAAAAGACAGCAGCAGGGAAGTTGGCAGAATCTGCGTGTGAAAATTCGTAACCGCCAGATAAAACGCAGGCAGCGCAAGCGCCATGACCGCTGACGCATACCGGATCATCCGCTCCAGTGACGCAATTTGAAATCTGTTGTAATAGTCGTCACTTGTCTTTAGCATCGAATTAAAATCCGTCGGCAGAATCAACGCAGCCGGAGAATTATCACACAGCAGAACGACCCTTCCTTCCATCACCGCAATCGCCGCCCGGTCCGGCCTCTGCGTTGTCTGAAACTGCGGAAACGGTGAATACCATTCGTCTTCTGCCAGCTGTTCAATCGTTCCGCTGTCCAGCACACCATCAATCGTAAACGCGTCAAGCCGCCGCTCAATTTCTTCCAAAAGGCTTGGATATACCAGTCCTTCCATATATACAAGGTCAATATTCGTATGAGAGTAAAGTCCTGCTTTAACTTCTTTAACACGAACTTTTGTTGAACGGATACGCTTACGAATTAAAGCTGTATTTACCTTAACGGAATCTGCAAACCCTTCCTGCGAACCGCGAATGACCTTTTCCGATTCAGGCTTTGTCACACCCATATTCGGATAGCCTTTATCCGGTATTTTCAGGGCGCTCGTAAATCCGTCAATAAATAAGATCACATCTCCGGTCAGCATGCCAAACTGTACCGCATCCTCTATATTTTCAAAAGGCGTCACATCGCACAGTCCCTGCCCGTTATTCGCCAAAGATTCATAGATCTGTTCCGCCGGCAGATACGACAGCTCATTTAACAGCCGGCCGACGAGTGAATTTTCAAACGCCAGTGAACCTGCCGTAATCTCTATATATGCAGCCAGACAGCGTACATGGTCTTTGCCCAGTATCATTTCACGCATTTTAATATCCGCGCTGTTACCAAACATTTGCTGCAAAATCTGCTTATTTTCACTCACATGGACAGATACCGGATGCACGTTTTCCTTTGTTGTGAGCTTGTCCTGCTTATTGACTTTTGCATGGTGGGTGGTTTCATTTTTATTCATTTTATCATTATTCATAAAATATCCATCAAATCCTTCTTCTTTGAACTGTTACTTAGTATCCTCCTTTTTGGAAACATTATACACAATACTTGAAGATATCTTCACAATTTTTCTTTGTTGGCTATCCGGACGCTGGATGAGGGGCGGAGGTCTGGATTTCGGCTCCTACTCCAGAATGTTAAGAAGCTCTAAGCATTCTGCATGGATGTAATGGCCCCGTCCGGTCGCGTCGCGTAGTCCGCCCCTGGCTTACAGCCAGTGG
>CAOKJJ010000267.1 GCA_948468465.1 uncultured Eubacterium sp.
TTGAAAAACCGGTAATCTTTACCCTTTTTTATCTCTAAAAGCGAAATCTCTGTCAACTTTTTTCGACTTTTTTTAAACTTCATATATAGTTATTTGTTTTTGCCTTCTGCTGCCGCATCCGAACTGCTGCTTATCTCTATATCCTTCAATGCGCTCAGATATCCGATCATACGTTCTTTGTACATCTTTGGCAATGCGCGATACCCATTTAAAAGAGCATATTCATCGCTTCCTTTTTCTACCAATATATCGTCCGCGTTCCTTTTGCTGGCTCCTGGCTCCCCCAGCAGGTCATCTAACGTAATGTGCAGTACATCACATATCACTTTCAGCTTATCTGCAGATGGATTTGTCTTCTTGCGTTTCCAGTCACTAATCGTACTTTGTGAAATTCCGGTTCTGACCGACAGTTCTTTTTGTGAAATCCCTTTTTCCGCTAACAGCACAAAAATACGCTCGCTGATCGTCATCTTCTGTTATCCTCTATTTTTAATGATTGTAATGCAAAGGATATGTAAAAAAGAAAGCCCGCCCCCGTTACTGCCAATACCTTTCTATTTGTTCCTTCGCATCCATTTCAGACAGCATAGCCTTTGTACGCGCCATACTCGAACCGACATATCCGTTGTTATCCATGATATTCAATACATTTTGGCAATGCATAGGCTTTACATCACTTATTACCATACTGCCTATAATTTCCTGTATATTTTTGTTATAGCGGTCTTTATAACTTGAAAGAGTACTCCAACGCACTGTTTTAGTTTTGATCTCTGTAATCCAGTAATTAAACCATGCATCAACTGTCATATCCGTAGAACTGCTTATATCGCCGTGTGAATCCTCATATTTTGCTTCTGATAACCACTTACGTGCTTCTGCAAGCTTATCAAAGTATTTCTCAATTCTTTTACCAGAAACGCTTTTAAATTTTGCTGAGTATTTACCATCCTTCCGTTGCGTGATCCCCGTGCCTAATTCCTTTCCTTTTAATGATTTCCCCATAAAAGCTCCTTTCTAAAAAAGAGCCTGATACAATTTTATTTTACTATATTAAGGCCCTGTATTCAACAAAATTATATAATTAGTTCGGATTAAATGCATGAATGAAAAAGATATGAAATATTTGCATTTTTTTTGTTATATTTTACCAAAAATCTTCTTTAGTATCAGTAACAGCAATTTTTTGCAATAATAATTTTCTAAAAAATCCCCTAGAATTTACCTCTACGGGATATACTTTTTATATTTTTTCAATATTTATTGATGAAAATTTTTAAATTCCCATTTCTGATAAGAAATTAATCAAACTAGATTCTCTGTAAAGCGGTTCTTTTTCATGTCGTTTTTTCTTAGCAGCTTTTATGTATCCATTAACATAAACATTGAATTCTTCTTTAATTTTACTATATTCATTCTTTATACGACGATATTGTGACTCTGGTATTTTCTTTTGTATTTGTGGTTCTATTTCTGAATCATTATTTACTATTAAGGCATATCGAAAATCCAAACCCGCATTTTTTCTTTTATCCGATGGAACAGAATGCCCTATACGCCCAAATTTTCTGACATCACAGCCCAAATTATTACGAAGTGGTATGTAGAAATTATTCCCATCTTTTTCTATCTTGATGCATAAATGAGTTCTTCTTGATTGTTTCTTAGTATCTCCACAATCTAGCATTTTGATAAAATTACTATTCTTTATAAAATATAATTCTCTTATAAAACAAAAATATGGTTCCATAATTTACATACAGCTCCTCTAAAAGTAAAAAGGGAAACTAAACTGTTTCCCTCTAACTGCAATATCTTCAGCTTTTTTTAGACAGGTGCATCTGACGAACCCCTCACAATTTCTTCAGTTTTTATTTTAGCCAGGCTCTTCTGACAAACACCTCAATAGAAGTTTCCACTTCTATTATTATATTATATGCAAAAACGGATAAAGTCAATACTTTTTACGAAAAATTCTCCCACTTACGCCATGCCAAACATCCGCCCCTTCAGCCTTGCTTCCATCAGATCTTTTCGTAAAATAATTCCCTGATATCATCCTGAAACCGCGAAAAATTATAGGATATCCCATATTCTGCTGAATTCTCCGGCATCATGCACATCGCGCAAATCTGCTCATAAAGGCTTTGGATATCATAAGGATTACATACCGCCAGCCCTCTTCCCGCTTCCAAAATCTCACAAACTCCGCACCGATTGGAAACAACTACCGGCATGCCGAGGGCAGCGCAGTCATAGGCCGCCATATTAAACGGATCATAATAGCTGGGAAATACCGCTATCCGTCTTTTGTTTGCAAGGTAACCGGCGTATTCCCTCTTATTCAGTTTCCAATTTTCAAATCTTATTCCGCCGTATCTGACCATTGTTTCAAACTGATACTCTGTTGCATCGCAGGAAAAAACATACGGTCCGCCTCTGTTTGTTAAGAGCACTGTTTTTACCCCATGCTCCATAAACATGCGAAAGCTGCATGGTATCAGGCTGTCCAGCCCCTTTCTGTAATCCCACCTTCCAATAAATAAGATTTCCGTATTCTGCATGTTTTCTGTTTTCCTGCTGTCATCTTTTTTCTCACACAAATGCCCTTTGTGGAGATTCATCTCTGTCAAAGGATAGATCACCCCAGCGCGGCCCAGTTTTGCAAAATCCAGCTGTCCAAGCCTGTAATCATACTGGCTGTCAAATACGCAGTAATCGCTCAGTGCCGTCTGCATGTTTTGCTGGTTAATCAGAGTTTCAGCATCATTTTTATACCAGATCGTTCCGGAAAGCAGTTCCTCCTGCACAATTGAGTGGATCCAGGAAATGATCCGCACCTGCGGCTGGCAGTGTCTTACTGCCCTTAAGATTTCCGCAAAAGAATAATGCTGGCACAGAATCACATCTGCTTTTGGCAGTCCAGCACTCCAGGCTGCAGGCGACATCGTATCTTTCTTATAAAAAGTTACCTTGCCTTTCAGGCTGCTGCAGTCCATATTCTCCAAGACCTCATTTTCTGTCAGGACAGGATTTTCCTCGTAGCTGTACACAAGGATCTCATATCCTCCGGCAGCAGCCACTGTACGCATAAGCAGTAACAGATGATAATTTACGGAATACCATGTGCCGCTGAACAGACAGCACGTAAAACAGACCAGTCTTTTCATAATCGTTTCTCCTATCTAGATCGGCAAATAAGAATTATAAAAATTACAGCACCGCGTACATACCGGAAATACATGGCCTGTTACCATATTCCTCAATCTTATCGCTTTTTCACCATACCATGCGCTCCAAAAATTCTGTTCTTTATAATTGCCTATACATGCGTCCAGGCAAAGGCTGATATTCCCGTCTGCTGATACGGACGCACTTGCCCATGGGTTCAGGCAGCGGCTTTTATCATGCAGCTCGCCATGCCTGTCACTGTAATACAATTCCAGTTCCTCCGCCGACAGTTCTGGATAAATATAGATTTCCATATCCGGATAGCATCGCTGTGCTTCCTGAATGTTTTGCACGGCATCCTGCAGTCTTTCGATAACCTCTTTGGTAAAATCATATTTTTTTCTGGGTATCATAAGGCTGTGAAAAGGCTGTCCCGCATAATCCTTCCAGATTTCATCTGTGCCCTGTTTCTCTTTTTCACCAAAAAACTGCAGATGCTGAAAACATACGCAGGAAATGCCAATTCCATAAAGGTAATCTATCAGCTGCCTGGCCTGGTGCGCATTGTCCGGCAAAAGGACGCTGTTGACACTCACAAGACCCTTCTGCTCATCCGTATAAGTTCTGCATATTTCTGACAGTGCATTTTCTATATTTTCAAAAGTGCCGGCACGCCCGCGTATCTGGTCATGCACCTCCCTCAAGCCATCTATGCTCAGCACAATATGGCATTGATTCTCACGAAGCACTTTCAGATGGTCCCGCAGGTAATATCCATTTGTGACCACATTCATCGGCACCCCAAGGCTTCCCATATATGTAATCAGTTCATCTATATGCTCGTACAAAAACGGTTCTCCGCCAAAAAGCGTGTATACGATTCCTGACGAATAGGTATCAGCGACCAGCTTTTTCCAATCGTCCAAAGTCATCCGCTGCTCCAGCTGTCCGGGATGATACGTACACATACTGCAGGCCAAATTGCATTGATCTGATACATTGAGTATCAGCTTACGGGGCGCCGCAGACGAAGTACGGTTGGACATGACCGCATCTGCCGCCCACTGCCCTGCATACGAACGGTTCCGGCCGCTTTCTGCCTTTATTACATTGCTTACATAAGGCATCTTGTCCTTCTTTTTCTTCTTTTTCTTCTCTTTCTTCTTATAGTCCCTGTAACTGAAGTCAGCATGCATAAAATAATCCCTGTAGCCGAAATATCCTCCATCGTACATTTACGTCTATCTCCTCTCCTCTTCTGTTTCTATCATGCAGTCCAGCGCCCGTTCCCATACCGGATCCGCTTCGTCACATACTCTTCTTCCGCTTGTCATGTCATAAGCATACAATTGCAGCCGGTCTGATACACGGATGCCTGCCTGAATTTTGCGACACGGAAATTTTAAATTGTCAGAAATAACCTTAAGGCTTTTTTCACAGAAAAGCAGACTTGCGTCATCCCCATACCGCCACCCGGCGGGAACAGAACAAAAATGGATTTGAACACACTCTTCATTCCCTTTCGGCATGACAAAAATCTGTTTTTCGTATCCCAGAGGCAGTTCTTCCCCTCCCGGCAGCAGAATTTCAAAGCGCTGCTTTCCATCCTGATCCAGTGCAACAATTCCCCATGTCCGCTTCAATATTCCGCTAAAACACCAGCCATCTGCCTCCTGCATCATTGCAAGCGCCCCCTGTATGCAGGCAGCAC
>CAOKJJ010000268.1 GCA_948468465.1 uncultured Eubacterium sp.
AACGGTTTAATCCTGCCTCCAACATGATTTCTTCATAGGCGGCAGCATTGAAGTCTGCATTATACATTTCTTCCCATATACCAAGAAATTCTATCGTATTCTTATTGCGTAACCATTTTTCTATCAGAGCAGGTCCGTTGTTAATTCTTCTGACCATATCGGTTAAAGAGATATAATCATCTTCTTCAATCTGTAAGACCTGTATCTGTGTTCCATCAACATTAAGTTTCCCCATACTGTTTCCTCATACAATTCCTGTTTTGCCGTATCTTTTATATTTTCCTGATTCTCCCGATAACTTTCTGATACTTTCCTGTTCCTATATATTTCTCAGTTATCCATTTTTCCTAATAGGCGGCTACATCATCCTCCATCATCAGGAAATCACGACAAACCGATTTGTTGTTGCATATAGTTTAGCACATTTAAGTAACATCTACAAGATTTCGTATATGAAAAAGCAAAAAGAATGAATTCATCATTACTATTCACGGCCTGGGGGCTTCGCTTATCCATGACGGCATATCTCGTGAAATAGCTTTATACGTTTTTTGTGATGAATATTTATGCATAAAAATATCAAGAATTAATACAAAAAAGCGATACAGAGCATTTTATAGTGTCGTTTCTGTTACAAACTGAATGACAGAGAATGATTTTTGTGTTAGAATAGAAACATGAGGCAGCAGTTCAATGGATGATTTATACTGTTATAATATGAAGGAATTAGTAAAAAACACGGAGGTGGTTTGGTGCTGTTTCTGGTTGATTATGAAAATGTAGGACGGGCGGGACTGCGTGGCTGTGAATATTTGGATGAGCAGGATCATGTTGTTTTATTTTACAGCGAAGGAAGAAAGCATGCCGAACGCAGAAATCTGGATCAACTTATATCTTCCGGATGCGCATTTGAAATTTGCAAGCTATATCGAACAGGAAAAAACGCGTTGGATTTTTATATCGCATCCAGGCTTGGAGAACTGATTGGCAGCGGATATGACGGTATTTCCGTAATTGTCAGCAATGACAGCGGATTTCAGGCTATTCGTGATTATTGGGGGAAAAGCTCGCAGTGCAGGCGAGTCGTATACCTGTCTGCATGTATTGAAGATGGCATTGTAAGCGGTAATGAGAATAATGAGCGGACAAGGGAGCTGAAACGATTGCGTGAAAGGCTTGTGATCGGGGAATATTATTCGGCATATACGGAACGAATGCGGGTTCGGACAGTTTTGGAAAAATTGTTTGCGGGTACGGAATATGAGGCAATGACAGATGAAATTCAGAATTTGATCGAAGGGAAGGATAAAACATCCAAGGTCATTTATTTGAGCAGCCTGCATTTGTTTGGCAGGAAAGGCGGGCTGGAGATTTATAATACGTTAAAGGCGTGTGATGAATTGTAAAAAGAGCAGTCAGCAAGGGACTGTAAGCAAATAAAACAGTGCAGTAAAATAGTGTAATTAACAGCGTAAAATTAAGAAAAACAAAGATGATACATAAAAAATATTTGAACATGCGGAGGGATGGAAGATGACAGAAAAAATGCTTGTTACGCAAGCGCTCGATGAGCGGGATTTATTAGTGAAGAAGATTTCGGATAAGATCTGTAAGGCAAGATTCGTGGATACAGCCAAACGAAATGAAACAAAAGTATATGAAGCACGTATTACAAAAGAAGATTTTGATAAAGAAGCGAAAGCCGCATTTCAGCAGATCATGGATTTGATTGACCGTTATCAGAAAATTGACGCACAGATTGTAAATTCCAATGCAAATACATATATTGAAACAACTTATGGAAAGATGAGTGTGGCAAGTGCAATCGCATTAAGAGGCAGAATGCGCGGGACGGGTTCTTATGAAGACCGCGCGGATTTTGAAGGAAACTTAAAACAGGTGATGCAGCAGCAGTATGAGTACAGCGTGCAGTTTGCGGAAGAACGGAATCAGAAGCTGCAAAGCACGGCGGAAAATATGCGCTTGAGCATTCTTGGAAAAGATACACGAGTCAAAGAGGATAAGCCATTGGAAGTTGTGGAAACATATGTAAAGGAAAATACGACGGAACTGGCGGATCCGCTTGGCGTTGTAAAGAAAATGGCTGAATTAACGGAAAAGAGAGAAAATCTGTTAAGAGAGCTGGATACACAGATTAAAGTATCCAATGCTACTACATATATTGAATTTTAAAAATCATAGGAAAAATCTGCCTGCATCACGAAAACCCCAATCCTGGTTTCCCGTGGCAGGGTGAAGCCACAATGCAGATAAGCGTATGCTTAAGGGAAGTAGCTCAGTTGGTAGAGCATATGGCTGAAAACCATATTGTCAGTGGTTCAACTCCACTCTTCAGACAGAAAAGAAGTATTAGGTTTTGCGTTTTTTGTTTTTGGTAATTGGTCAATGGTCAATGGTTAATACGGTCAGAGGTCAATGAGTAACGTGAACTTTCATTCAGGCATGGCAGCATGCCGAAATCCATGAGTAAGGTTGGACGTTAAATCAGTTGGTCAGGGGTGTTCCTCATGGCTGTGCTGTAGGCAGAAAGAGGGGTAAAGGATGATTTTGTTTTTCGGTTTTGCAGGAATACTTGCAGCAGTGCTTGGTATTTATTTATATTTTATTATCAAAAGGTTTTTAAGCGTTTTTATGAAAGATAAAAAACCCAGGCTGCAGAAAACCATATCTGTGGCTGCCGCTGCGGGAGCCGCTGTATGTTCTGTGAATTTGTTTAGCTTTTGGGCGCTGCTTATCTATCATATAGCGGCCCTATCGCTGCTAATAGATGTGATACGTTTTCTTATGAAGCGGGCGGGATGCCGGCTGAACCAGACATTCGAATGGATCTGGCGCAGTGATGTGATCGCATTAGCGGTAACAGCTGCAGTGATGGGATATGCTTACGTGAATATGCATCATGTAATTGTCACCAATTATACCGTGCAGACAGAAAAGCCAATTCGTGAAGGCGGATATCGAATCGTATTTGTATCGGATCTGCATTTTGGGACGACGATGGACCAGGAAAAACTGCAGCAATATTGTGAGCGTATGGAGCAGGAACAGCCAGATCTGGTAATACTGGGCGGAGATATTGTAGATGAAAAAACATCCTTGCAGGAAGCGAAGGAAGCATTTGAGACTTTGGCGCATATACCAAGTACATTTGGAAGCTTCTACGTTTATGGAAATCATGATAAAGGAAGATATTCCAATACCTGTGATTTTACGGAGGGGGAGTTAGCGAAAGCAATCATAGATGCGGGTGTAGAGATTTTAGAAGATGATACAATTTTATTAAATGAAGAATTATCAATATCCGGCCGAAAAGACCGGTCTTATGTTGCTTCAGAAAGTGTTTATCGGGAAGCGGCAGCGGATCTGATCAAGGATATGCCGCAGACAGCATATCATATCGTTGCAGATCATCAGCCCCGTGATATGGAAGAAAATGCGTCGGCAGGATATGATCTCATGCTGTCCGGCCACACACATGCAGGGCAGATGTGGCCGGTAGGACTGTTTACGACGTTATTTGATAAACAGACGGTCAACTACGGACAAAAATTGTTTGGAAGTATGCAGCTGATCGTGTCATCCGGGATTGGGGGCTGGGGGTATCCGCTGCGTACAGGAAAGCACAGCGAATACGTAGTCATTCAGATCGAATCGTAAATGTCAATAAGCTTTTTCTTTAGCCTGCCTTTTACGGGTTCCAGTAACAGCACACAAAGCACACCATAAAACAGAGTTATGAAAAATTCGGCCAGATTCCTGGGAAGAGCTGAAATTGTCCCTTGAAATTCAGCGTCTCCAAAAACGAGAATAAGTTCCAATATGCCGATGATTGCGCTGCCGGACAACAATGCTTTTTGCGCGGTGGATACAGCCAAAACCGAATATTTTAATTGTTTTGCGGCAGCAGGTTTACGGCCTAAACAGAAAAAGGCTGATCCGAAATCTTTCATACAGCCGGCAGTCCATAAAGAAGCAATCAGAAAAAACAGCAGCTCGGCGATGCGAAAGGTATCTCCAAAGTTAACAGTAATGAAATAGGAATTGGCTTTGTAAATACTTGCCAGCACGATACCTGCTGCAATGATGCATACACTGCCGGCGATTGTTTTGAACCGAAACATTTTAGTTGTTTTTTTATTTTCGTGCATTAATTGAATCATATTTTCCTCCGCTTTTTCATGATAATCTTCTTGTGAAAGATGTTCTCCTGACAACAGTTCATTTACAGTAATTTCCAGTTCGGCACACAATGGCGTTATCATAGAAATGTCTGGCAGGCCGTATCCGCATTCCCATTTAGAAACAGTCTTATCGCTGATGCCAAGAGCTTCACTTAATTGCTTTTGCGTCAGCTGTTTTTGTTTGCGCTGCTGAGCAATAAAGGCTCCGATTTTTTTGACGTCCATGCAGTGTCCTCCTCATAAAAATATTAATCTCTGTATCTATCATAGCTCTTTTCTGACTCTTTTGTAAACCTACGTTACGCATACTGTACGGTAGAGCCGTGTTTTAGTTACTTTTTACGGGGCAGGAATGCGTACTGGCTGCGCGTTTCGTACCCTAACATGAATCTGAACCAGAAAAGAAACACTTTTGACATTTTGATGCGTTTTTTAGTGGCTATGCGGACGCTGGATGAGGGGCGGGGCCTGGATTTCGGCTCCTACTCCAGAATGTTAAGAATTTCTAAGCATTCTGCATGGACGTAGTGGCTGCGTCCGGTCGCGTCGCGTAGTCCGCCCCTGG
>CAOKJJ010000269.1 GCA_948468465.1 uncultured Eubacterium sp.
GGCACGTTGATCTCCTTGAGTACATACGGGATCGCACCAATGTGATCTTCATGCCCATGGGTAATAAAAAATCCTTTTACTTTTTCAATATTCTCTTTTAAATACGTAATGTCAGGGATTACAAGATCGATTCCAAGCATATCGTCCTCAGGGAATGACAATCCGCAATCCACAACAATAATACTGTCTTCATATTCAAAGGCAGTAATGTTCATTCCAATCTGTTCTAATCCGCCCAATGGAATGATTTTTAATTTTGATTCCGCCACCTGTTAATCTCCTTTTTATATTTCAATATTCAAGTCATCACTCAACAGCTCCGCAAACACTTTTCCAACTGCTTCCAGTTCCGTATCATCTTCTACCAGCTCCAGCTCCATTGCTACTTCATCGTCTTCCGCCTCATGCTCCGCGACTACTTTAAATACATATCCATCCGAATCCTGGTTCAATTCCTGCGATGCAAGCAGATATTCCGCCCCGTTTACCTTGGTTCGCTCTAATATAAAAAATTCCGCAAACCCATCCTGTTCCTCATCATAAAACGAGATTTTCTCATATTTGGGTTCTCCTGCTGTCATCTCTTCTACTTCTCGTAATAAATCATCCATGTTTTTGTTCCTTTCCTGTGAACTTTTTAATTTTGTACTTTTTTTCGTTTTGTACTTTAATGAAATCGAGATATCCCTGCAAAATCAGTCCCGCAGCAATTTTATCCACGTATTCCTTGCGGTCTTCCCGCCGGATACCGCTTTTAGCCATAATCTGGTCCGCGGCAGCTGTCGTCAGCCGCTCGTCCCACAATACAACCGAAAGCCCTGTCCTTTGTTCCAGCATCCGGCAAAATTCCTGCGTTTTTTCACAGCGTTCTCCCTCCGAATTATTCATATGCTTCGGATAGCCAAGCACGATGGTATCCACTTCATATTCGGCAATCAGCTCGTCAATCCTTGCAAGCGTCTGCCGCAGCTTTCCGGGAGATTTGCGAAAGATCGTCTCCAGGCTCTGTGCTGTTACAAGCAGCGGATCGCTTACCGCTACCCCTACTGTCTTTGAACCAAAGTCCAGTCCCATGATGCGCATATACAATGCCTCCTGTCCTTGCATACTGCCTTAAAAACAGCTGTCCTTTACTGGAAATTCACCTTGATATACTCTTTTAGTATCTCTTCGACCAGTTCGTCACGCTCTACCTTCATGACCATGCTCCTGGCGTTTTTATGGCTTGTAATATACGTCGGATCCCCGGACATAATATACCCTACGATCTGATTCAAAGGGTTGTAGCCTTTTTCACTTAAAGAACGGTATACGTGTTCAATAATGTCCTTTACCTGGATTTCCGGTTCCTTCTCCACTCTGAAAAATTGTGTATTACTTTTATCCTGCATACTTCACGACCTCATTCCTGCTTCTTTCGTTTTCTTAACCCAAAGCGCTACTCATCTCTATTTTAATATACTTAGCGCTAAAATTCAACCATAAGATAAATATCCTTTGTCAAATGTCCGGTAACTTTTCCTCTGATTACACAATTCGAACGATTTTTTAAAGATGCGACCGCTGTTTTTACATATTCTTTTGTGTATCCGATCTCATACCGTATACCGTCGTATATCAAATCTTCTTCCAAAAGTACGCTTTTTTCCGCTCCGACAAAGCTCTGCCTGTATGCGTCAGACATTTTTTCCCCCAGCGCAATCAGGCTTGCGCTGCGCTTGGTTTTCACTGCTTCCTGAATCTGCCCGTCCATGGCTGCGGCTTTTGTGCCTTTTCTTTTTGAATATTTAAAAATATGCATCTCATAAAAATGAATCTGCTCCAAAAAACGCTGCGTCTGCAAAAACTCTTCCTCTGTTTCCTGCGGAAATCCTACGATCACATCTGTCGTAATCGCAGGATTTAAAAAATATTTCCGCAATATCTGACACTTTTGCGCATACTGCCTGGTATCATAGTTCCGGTTCATACGCTTTAATACCGTATCAGAGCCGCTTTGCAGCGATAAATGAAAATGCGGGCAAAGCTTTTCCATTCCTGCAAGCGCCCCGGCAAATTCTTCCGTAATAATGCCCGGCTCCAAAGAACCAAGCCGGATCCGGCTGATTCCGTCAACCGCATGTATCTTTAAAAGCAGCTGCAGCAGCCAAAAGTCGTCCGGCTGGCCAGAATCAAAATCAGAGCCATAAGAGCTTAAATGAATGCCGGTCAGCACAACCTCCTTGCAGCCGTTTTCGGCTAACTGCCGGACTTCGTTTAAAATATCCTCCATATGCCTGCTGCGTACCCTGCCCCTTGCATAAGGAATCACGCAATAGCTGCAAAACTGGTTGCAGCCGTCCTGGATTTTGATAAAAGCCCTTGTATGCTCTGACGTACGGCTGATGCACAGCCTTTCATACTCTTTTCTGCCATGATTGATATCTTCCATATCTATGATAACAGGCATTTCGGCAGACATTTTCTTTTTTTCATATTCCTCCAGCAGTAAAATCAAATGCTCTTTTTTATTATTGCCAAGAATAATGTCCGCCATTCCTTCTTCCCGTGCCTGCGGATCTTCTGTCTGGACATAACATCCTGCCGCCACAATGACCGCCTGCGGGTTTAGCCTGCGCGCACGGTGCAGCATCTGCCTGGATTTACGGTCCGCGATATTTGTCACCGAACAGGTATTAATGACATAGACGTCTGCTTTTTCATGAAAGGCCACAATTTCATAGCCTGCCTGTTCCAAAAGCTGCTGCATGGCCTGTGTCTCATATGCGTTTACTTTACAGCCAAGATTGTGAAGCGCTGCTCGTTTCATAGTTTTCTGCTCTTTTCTTTTCTCATATATTGACTTTTTGAATTAAAAACGTTACTATAAAATGTGATGAAGTATCATCTGAATATTATGACCAAAAGGAGGTTACATAATGAAAACCGTACAGATTTCGTTAAATTCTATCGACAAGGTAAAATCGTTCGTCAATGCAATCACGCAGTTTGATTATGACTTCGATCTGATTTCCGGAAGATACGTAATTGATGCAAAATCAATCATGGGTATTTTCAGTCTGGATCTTTCAAAACCAATTGATTTGGCGATTCATGCAGAGGAGGAACTTGACGCGATTTTAGAAGTGATCAAACCTTATCTGGCCGCATAACAAATCAGGCCGGCACTAGAGGGCATCCATGCCCGCAAGCCGCAAAGCCCGCCCAAAGGCGCGGGCTTTTTGTCATTAAGCTTCCACCCGGATCGTCTCCGCCGTATCTATCGCTTCCTGAAACAGTGTTTCCATCCTTTTTGTGATATGTGATTCAGATTTTAAAATAGACTTTAAATTCGGTTTTGTCACCGGATGCTTTGCAACAAATATTGTACAGCAGTCCTCATATGGCAAAATGGACGTCTCATAAGTCCCTATTTTCAATGCGAGATCTACAATATCCTGCTTGTCAAATCCAACAAGCGGACGGTAAACCGGCATCGTGCATACTTCATTTGTGACAGCCATAGACTGCATCGTCTGGCTGGCAACCTGTCCAATGCTTTCTCCGGTAATCAGGCCCAAAGCTTCATCTTCCGCCGCAAAATGCTCCGCAAGCTTCATCATATAGCGGCGCATAATAATCGTAAGCTGGTCATGCGGACACTTATCATAAATAGTAAGCTGCATTTCCGTAAAATTAACGATATGCAGACGAATCGGCCCGGCATATTTTGCTATCTCTTTCGCCAAGTCCACCACTTTCTGCTTTGCGCGGTCACTCGTATACGGCGGCGCATGGAAATATACCGCGTCAATTTTCACTCCGCGTTTCGCTATCATATACCCGGCCACCGGACTGTCAATACCGCCAGACAACAGCAGCATGGCACGGCCCGCCGTACCAACCGGCATTCCGCCCGGCCCTGGTATTGTCTGCGCATACAGATTGATTTGGCTGCGTATTTCCACATGCAGCGTAACCTTGGGATCATGTACGTCCACTTTCAGCTTCGGAAACGCTTCCAGCAAACGCTCTCCAAGCGCGGCGCTGACCTCCATGGAATCCATCGGATAGTTTTTTCTGGCACGCCTTGTAACTACCTTAAACGTTACGTCAAGCGCCGGAAATGCTTTCTCCACAAAGGAAATAACGTCCTGCGCCAGTTTGTCAAACCCTTCGTCTTCTGTCAGCACAACCGGACAGATGCCGACAATGCCAAACACACGCGTCAGAGCCTCCACCGTCTCGTCAAAGTCAAATTCTGACTGTGCCTGTACATAAATTCTGCCGTTTTCCTTGCGTACGGTAAATGTGCCGTCTACCGATTTTAAGGCATTGGCTGTCTGGCTGACAAGCGTGTCTTCGAAAATATGCCGGTTTTTGCCTTTTACGCCGATCTCACCGTATTTAATTAAAAATGCCTGGTACATGGGTCTGTCCTTTCTTTCTTATTATTTTTAAGCTGTTGGCTATCCGGACGCTGTATGAGGGGCGGGGCCTGGATTTCGGCTGGTTTTGGCTGGCTTTACGGAAATCACAGCGTTAAAAGCTGCTGCAGATTCCTAATGATTTGGCTAATCAGGTATTATGATGACTGACAGGAATACCATCCAAACTTTGCATATGTTACAGATGGCATTTTTACGCAGTCATTTGAATCCTCTGCGGGATTTAAAAATGCAGATTCTTTCACAAAAGTTCACGAATTTACATGTAAAGCCTGTGAAAACCAGCCGGGTGAGGGGGAACTGGCCTGGCTGG
>CAOKJJ010000270.1 GCA_948468465.1 uncultured Eubacterium sp.
GGAGTAGGAGCCGAAATCCAGGCCCCGCCCCTCATCCAGCGTCCGGATAGCCACCCCCAGTTCATCCAGTTCCTAACCAGAAAGATACATACCCGCCGATTCCCTGACCATCAGATGACACGGCAGTTCCATGCGCACGCATGCCTGATGCCCGCCCTGCAGTCTATCTGTCAGCGTCAGCACGGCAAGATGCGCCATATCCCCTTTCGGTATCTGTATCGTTGTCAGCATCGGAGAAAACTGCACTGCTTCTTCGATATCGTCGATCGCAATGACTGCCGGACGATAGACCTGCTTTCTGCGCCGTCCGTTGCCATCCTTCATTGCCTGCAAAAATCCAAGCGCTGTGACATCATTTGCACAAAAAACCGCAGTCGGCGGACGATGCAGCGCTGCCAGACGCCCAAATGCCTGATATCCTTCTTCCCGTGTTTGATTTGTCGGTACGATATATTCATAAATCATGGAAATTTTATGATTCAGCAGGCATTCATAATAGCCGCTGTATCTTGCCTCCATCGTACAGTCTCCGACATAGGCGATTGCCGTATGGCCCAGCTCCAGCAGATATTCCACGGCCATAGCCGCAGCCTGCGCACCGTTGCATGTAATCTCATCCATCCGGTAATCCATAGGATTGCGGTCAATGGCAGCGACTCCGCGGTATTTGCGTAAAATTACGTCTGCCACAGCCTGCGGGCATTTTCCAAGCACAAGCATTCCATCCGCACGCACCCTGCTCTCACTGCCCAATATAGAAATATCCGGGACATGTAAAATCTGTCCCGGAATACAGTTTCGCTGATAGAGTTCCGTCTCGATATACCGATACATTTCCGCAAAAAAAGGATCTTCCGCAAAAGAATGAAATCTTGCCAGCAGTATGTCTATCACAAACGGCTTTTCTTTTGGCAGGCCCCCACGGCTGCCCATTTTCAGCTGTCTGGCACTTTGATTCGGCACATAATGAAGCTCTCTTGCAGCCTGGCGGATCCGTTCTGCCAGATGCTTATCCTGACAGTGGTAATCCGGATGGTTCAGCACTCTGGATACGGTTGCTGTAGAAGCTCCCGTCATCTGCGCGATTTTTTTCAACGACATTTTATTTCAGTCCTTTTTATTTCAAACTTTTTTATTTCAAGCTTTTTTATTTCAAGCCTCTTTGTTTCAGCAGATGATTTTCTACACTGGAAAAAATTCCTTTGTCAATGACAATGCCTATCAGGATAATGACAAGCATAACGGTCATAACCTGATTAATATCCGCCAGGTCACGTCCAATCATTAATGTATAGCCAAGTCCTACCGAAGCAGACATAACCTCACCGGACATAAGCGCCCTCCACGCAAAAGACCATGCCTGCTTTAAGCCTGCGACAAACGACGGCAGCGCAGCGGGAAAGATTACTTTTGTATACATTTTTCCAGGCGTAACGCCCATTGTCTTTGCAGCTTTTATATAAATGGGCGGCACCTCTTTAATCCCGCTTTCTACAGCAAGTGAAATCGAAAATACAGAACCCATCACTACGACAAAAATAATGGCGCTTTCCTTAAGTCCAAACCAAAGGATCGCAAACGGCACCCAGCAAATACTTGGCAGTGTCTGTATGCCAAGCAGCAGCGGCTTTAAATTTCTGGCAAAGTAATCAGACTGGATAATTAATATCCCAAACAGCACCCCTACGACTACCGAAATCAAAAATCCAGCCAGCACGCGCAGCATGCTTTTTGCAACCGCGGCAACTAACACACCGTTCATAAGCAGCGTCTTGGCGCTCTGCGCCACGCCAGCCGGATGCGGCACCGCATATGGCTTTGCCCACGCGAACCAGTCCGTAGCCGCTATATATAACAGCTGCCATACCGCAAGCAGACCGATAAAAAACAGTATGGTCCCTAATATTTTACGCGTCTTCATGCCTGGTTCACCTCCGGACTGTCAAATTCATCCGCCATGCTTTCTCTGGCGCTTAGGCTCACCTGACTCAGGATCTGCCTGCGCAGCGCCGTAAACTCCGGCGCTTCAATATTTCTCGGCCGGGAAAACCGGATCGGTATGATCTGCTTGATCTGCCCCGGATTTTCGGCCATCACAACAACGCGGTCCGCAAAATAAATCGCCTCTTCCACACTGTGCGTCACATACAAAATCGTCTTTTTCGTCTTTTCCCAGATCTCTTCCAGCTCCGCACGCAAAATATTAATCGTCTGTTTGTCCAGCGCAGAAAACGGCTCATCCATCAATAACAGCTTGCTGTCCATCGAAAGCGCACGTGCCAACGCCGTACGCTGTTTCATGCCGCCGGAAATCTGATGTATCGGATAATCCTTATAATGCCATAACTGTACCATTTTTAAATACTTCTCTGCGATTTCCATCTGCTTTGCCTTCGGATATCCCGCCGCGTCCAGTCCGAACATCACATTTTCCATCACATTCAGCCATGGATACAGCGCCGCTTCCTGGAACATGACCACGCGGTCGGCGCCAGGCCCTGTAACCGGCTGCCCATCCAGGCTGATCGAACCGGAGGTCGGCGCATCCAGCCCCGCGACCAGATTTAACAGCGTAGATTTTCCGCATCCGGAAGGCCCTACGATACAGATAAATTCCCCTTTTTCCACTTCCAGGGAAATATCCTGCAGCGTTTCTTTTTTCGTCTCTTTAAAAATCTTACTAATTGAATTCAGTTGTAAATACATCGCTTTCCTTTGGCACCTCACTAATAAAACCTTCGTTTTTGCTGATTTCGGCAAACTTCATGATCGCTTCTTTATTCAGGTTCGTATCTACCGTCATTCTTGTAAACGCGTTTTGAATAACATCCTCATCAATCGCTTTGCCTGTCGTTTCTTTAATTTCCGCATTTACGATGGAACGCGCTTCTTCCATATGTTCATTAATAAAAAGCGTCGCTTCATCATGCGCCTCCAAAAACTGCTTCACAAGCTCCGGATGCTCCTCTATAAAATCCTGGCTGGCTACAACGACCGCCGTTGGATAATTCCCCTCTAAAAATACTTCGTTATAATCCAGCAAAATCTCCGCGTTACCATTATTTTCAATCGTAGTGCCCCAAGGTTCCGGCACAAGCGCGGCATCCACGCTGCCATTATCCATCAGATTTAAAATATCCGCATTGGAGCTTGCATTCACCGTTACATCACCGCCTGCATCCACAGTCTTAAGCCCCGCATCCGATAAAAGGCTTAGCAGGCACAGATGCTGCGTATTTCCCATCTGCGGCACGGCAATCTTTTTACCGGCCAGATCCGCCAGAGATTCAATGCCGGCATCTTTTCGTTTTAAAAATACGGCTCCCGCATTTGTCGTATTCGAGATAATCTTTACATCCCCGCCCGATTTTACATTTGCACTGACCGCTGGCACCGGCCCGATATACCCAAGGTCAATTTCTCCGGCAAAAATAGCCTCCATCTCAGCCGGCCCCGCATTAAACGAAGTCCAGGAAACTTCACACGTATCTTTCCATTTTTCTTCCAGCGTCTGTTTATTTTTCAAAACAAGCGCCTGCGTATGCGTAATATTTGGAAAATACGCGACACGCACCTGCGTCTTCTCCCCGGATGCAGCGCCGCCATGATCTTCTTTCGCACTGCCGCACGCCGCTATCGACGCACAAATGCTGGTAAGGATGATGCCGGCAGCGATTTTTTTCCATAACTTTTTCATAATGAAAAACCTCCTGATTTTGTTTTGTTATGTGTGTCTGCATGGAATTTCTGAATTCAAGGACTAACCTGTAACCCAATATCCGCATTTTATCATAGAAATATGCACGTTTCTTCAGTTTTTTTGAAAACGTTTTCTTATTTTTTCAAAGCTGGTTTTACATCTAAGGAACTGTATAATTTATATATTTAATATAAAAACTTTCAAAAATACTTTTTATTAATTGTCTTTTGCTTCTTTTGAAATGTAAAAATGCAAAATAACAAGAAAACGTTTTCTATTTAAACCAAAAAATCAGGAGAGAAATATCAGCACTCTCTCCTTTTTTCCCTTTATCATACGCCTAAAATTACTGTTACTATGAAATTCTTTAGCTAATGCAGCTTTAATAACTGTATCAGCTCATGCGGCTCTCCTTTAGAGGAATCCGTCAGTCTTGTATCGAACTGTTGAAAACCATTCTCACGATAGAATGACAACAGCTTTTTCTCATTCACAGCTTCCAAAAAGATAACCATGCCCCCTGCTAAATATTGCAGCTGCTTTATTTGCCGTATTGCCAGTCCAAGAAGTTCCTTCCCTGAAATGCGTCTATTTGCCCCATTATTATAATTCTTCCCAAGCTGCGCAATCAAGTAGGCCGCAAGATTATATGTCTGATCCTGCTCATTTAATGTGCTTACCCTTGAAAGTTTCCTTTTTACGGTGTTACTGAATGGTTTTGCATTTACGGTAATCGGCTTAATTGTAATTGCAAAATATCCGACCAGCTCCGCATCTTCCGTTGAAAATACCAGATAGGTAACCGACTGCTGTTTTTTCGCAAATTCAACGGACTGCTCCTTGGCAAATCTTTCAACATCCTGGTTTATCTTGCATGAAAACTCGGAAAGAACCTGAATCAGCGTGTTCTCTCCGAGTCCATGACTTCCATCACCCAAATACTCACGAATGTTGAAAACTGTGTATTTACTTGTTTCCTGCATTCGCTTTCTTCCTTTTCTCCATAAATTTTGCTATA
>CAOKJJ010000271.1 GCA_948468465.1 uncultured Eubacterium sp.
ATAAGCATAATTTTAAATACGGGCTGTTTGAAGCAAAGCTTAAGGTTCCGAAAGGGCAGGGATTTCTGCCGGCATTCTGGATGATGCCTGCAAATGAAAATCTTTATGGGCAATGGCCAAGATGCGGAGAGATTGATATTATGGAAGTACTTGGAAGCCAGACGGATACTTCTTATGGAACGCTTCATTTTGGCAATCCGCACAGCGAAAGCCAGGGGAAATATACACTGGATTCTGGCAGCTTTGCGGATGAATATCATACGTTTGGCATGGAATGGGAGCCAGGCAGAATTCGCTGGTATGTAGACGGGAATTTGATTCATACGGAAAATGACTGGTATTCGGCAACCGAGGGACAGGGAGAGGTTACATATCCGGCACCGTTTGACCAGCCGTTTTATATTATTTTGAACCTTGCTGTAGGCGGCAACTGGCCGGGAAATCCAGATGCATCTACCAATGTGGAAGACGCACGGTTTTTAATTGACGAAGTAAAGGTATATCAAAAAGACAGTTATGATGAAAATGTGGAAAAGCCGGTAAAAACCGTTGTGCTGCGTGAACCTGGAGCAGACGGCAATTATGTAAATAACGGGGATTTTTCGGTATCGGAAAGTCTGTCAGACGAACAGGACTGGAGCTTTTTAAACGCAATGGAAGGCGAGGCATCCGCTTCGGTCAAAGATCACGAGATTTTGATTCAAACGGCAAAAGAGGGTACGGTGGATTACAGCGTACAGTTGGTGCAGGCTGGCCTTCCGATGAAAAAAGGCGGTACTTACCGTCTCAGCTTTGACGCTTATGCGGCTGAAAACAGAACGATGAAAACAGGTGTTTCCGCGCCGGATCGTGGCTACAAACGGTATTTGGAAGATACGCCTGTAGAGCTGACAACACAAAAGAAGACATATACTTATGAATTTACGATGACAGACGCAGACGATGCCAACGGGCGGCTGGAGTTTAATATGGGGGCTGCAGGTTCGGCAGCGGATATCCATATTTCGAACGTATCGATTGTAAAAACTGGGCAGACAGATTTGGATAAGGCGGAAAAAACCGTACGCGCGGATGGAAATTATGTGTACAACGCAGGTTTTCAGGAAGGAAAAGACCGTCTGGGGTATTGGGAAATTAACAGCAATGAGGGAACAACAGCGGCGGTTACGAATGAGGACAATATACGCAGGCTGAAAGTGACGGCTGCTGCCGGTACATCTAAGGAAAATCCGGTTACAATTGTTCAAAACGGCCTGCCGCTGACAGAAGGAGATTATGCAATGCGTTTTCTTGCCGAGGGCGAAAACGGTACATCACTGAAAGTAAAAGTCGCTGGACAGGAATTTGATGCGGCGCTGACAGGAGGGGAACAGGCATGTCAGTATAAGTTTGCGGTTTCGGCAGGCGGGCTGCAAACACAGGAAAAGGGGATTGTCTTTGAAATTACGCAGCCTGGTACATATTATCTGGATGATGTACGTATCGAAGAAGACAGCCTGATCAAAAACGGAAGTTTCCGTGCAGGATTTTCAGGGTATGAAGTTTATGCATATACCGCGTCAGATGTTTCTTATATAGTGGACAGTTTAAATGAAGATTCTGCGGCGGATTTCAGCATTTCGAATACGGGCGATGCGGCGTGGAAGATACAGCTAAAGCAAAATAATATCGAACTGGAAAAGGGCCAGTGGTACCGGCTTTCCTTAAAGGCAAAATCTGACAGGGACAGGAAGCTGATGTTTGCGATTCAGCGAGACGGCAGCAGTGATGATAATTGGACGCCGTATTCTGGAGAAAAGACGGTTATGCTTACAAGTGAATATCAGACTTATGATATCGTATTTCAGATGGAACATGAAACGGACGTAAAGTCTGTACTGAGCATTTCAATGGGTGCGGTTGACGGAGAACAGATTGATCAAAAGCACCAGATCTGCCTGGATGAGATTTTACTGGAAAAGACAGAAAAGCCTGTATCATAAAAAAACAATTAGGGAGAATGGACATGAGATTTGGATATTTTGATAATGAGAGACGTGAGTATGTGATAGACCGGCCGGATACGCCGGCGCCGTGGGCGAACTATCTTGGATCGCCGGAATACGGCGCGTTGATCTCAAATCAGGCCGGCGGGTACAGCTTTGCAAAATCAGGAGCAAACGGTCGGATACTCAGATATATTTTTAACCAGTTTGATCAGCCTGGGCGATATATTTACATCCGGGATAACGATACAAAGGATTACTGGTCGGCATCCTGGCAGCCGGTAGGCAAGGACTTAAAAGAGTATAAAAGTGAATGCCGTCATGGTACCGGCTATACGAAAATGACTGCCGAATACGGCGGTGTGCGTTCCGAGGTATCGTATTATGTTCCGCTGCATCAGGAGTATGAGGTATGGGCGGTTAAAATTACGAACTGCTCCGCAGCCGCAAAGGATCTGAATGTAACAGGATATGCGGAATTTACAAATAACAGCAATTATGAGCAGGATCAGGTGAATCTGCAGTACTCACAGTTTATTACAAGGTCGCAGTTCCGTGAAAACCGCATCTGCCAGAAAGTGCATGGCAATTTGGACGGGGTGGAAAAAGGCAAAGATGTGGATGACAAAATTATGACGGAGCGGTTTTTCGGTCTGGCAGGTGAAAAGGTATCTTCCTACTGCGGGGATAAGGAAAAATTTCTCGGACGCTACCATGGGTACGGCAATCCGCAAGGCGTTGCAGACGGTGTTTTATGCGGGGAGACAGGCTATAATGAAAATAGCTGCGGGGCACTTGCGGCGCATTTGCAGCTTGCACCGGGAGAGTCAAAAGAGCTTGCGTTTATCGTTGGCATGAAGAGTGACGCACAGGCGCAGGAGATTATGGCACGTTATGCGCAGCCGTCGCAGATCTGTGAAAAGGAGCGGCTGGAACTGGCGTCCTACTGGCATGAAAAGCTTTCCCGTTTTCAGGTAAAAACACCAAGCCCGGAATTTGATACAATGATAAATACATGGAATGCGTATAATTGTTTTATGACCTTTATCTGGTCGCGTGCGGCATCCTTTTTTTACTGTGGGCTGCGAAACGGATACGGGTATCGGGATACGGTGCAGGATATCCAGGGGATTATCCATCTGGCACCGGAGATGGCTGTGGAAAAGATACGGTTTATGCTTTCTGCGCAGGTACATCATGGTGGAGGGCTGCCGCTCGTAAAATTTACGCATCGGCCGGGATACGAGGATACGCCGGAAGACGCTTCTTATGTAAAAGAAACCGGGCATCCGGCGTACCGCGCGGATGACGCGCTGTGGCTGTTTCCGACAATTTACAAATATATAACGGAAACCGGGCGGCTGGATTTTATGGATGAAGTCATTCCGTATGCAGATAAAGGCGAAGATACGGTTTATGGGCATTTAAAGCAGGCTGTGGATTTTTCTATGAACCATTTGGGCAGACATGGGATGCCGGCAGGACTGTATGCCGACTGGAACGACTGCCTGCGGCTTGGAAAAGACGGTGAATCTACCTTTGTTGCGTTCCAACTGTATTATGCTATGACGATTTTAAGAAAATTTGCGCGGCAGCGTAACGATACGGATTACATTGCGTATCTGGACGGTGTACAGGAAAAGCTTGGCGCTGCCATTCAGAGCCAATGCTGGGATCAGGACCGGTTTGTGCGTGGATTTACCGAACAGGGAGAGGTTATCGGAAAAAGGACAGATCCAGAAGCAAATCTGTGGCTGAATCCGCAGAGCTGGGGCGTAATCAGCGGTCTGGCGGACAGTAAGCAGTCAGAGCTGGCACTGGACGCGGTATATGAAAAGCTGAATACACAGTACGGGGCAATGCTGATGACGCCGCCTTATCATATGCACGCTTTTGACGGGGCGCTGGCGGTTATTTATAATGCGGGGACAAAAGAAAATGCCGGTATATTTTCACAGTCCCAGGGCTGGCTGATTCTTGCGGAAGCATATTGCGGACATGGTGATCGCGCGTTTCAGTATTTTATGGAAAATGCGCCGTCGGCACAAAATGACAAGGCCGAAATCAGAAAGCTGGAGCCGTATTGTTACGGGCAGTTTACAGAAGGGGCGGACAGTCCGCATTTTGGGCGCTCTCATGTGCACTGGCTGACAGGCACAGCGTCTACCGTTATGACAGGATGTGTAGAGGGCATTTTGGGGATGCGCCCGGATTTTAACGGGCTGAAAATAGAACCTGCGATTCCTTCGGATTGGGAAAGCTTTGAAATCGAAAAAGACTTCAGGGGAAAGCATCTGCATATTGTCGTCCGCAATCGTGCACACCAGCAGTCTGGATGCAAAAAGCTGACGGTTAACGGGGCTGCGCTGGAAGGCAATTATGTACCGGAAACGTTGATGAAGGAGCATACGGAGATTATTTTAGATCTTTCTTAAATAAAAGTCTGGATTGGTTTTACAAGCCGGTTCGGAATAGGTCATGATTTTGACATTTTTATATTTCTTTTAGTATATTTCAGGGAACGCATTCTGTTATGATACAGTTACAAGGCAGAGATGCTTATATAAAAGATAAAG
>CAOKJJ010000272.1 GCA_948468465.1 uncultured Eubacterium sp.
TAGCCACTGGCTGTAGGCCAGGGGCGGACTACGCGACGCGACCGGACGCAGCCACCACGTCAATGCAGAATGTCTAGAAATTCTTAACATTCTGGAGTAGGAGCCGCAAGCCAGGCCATTTCCCCCTCACCCGGCGTCCGCATAGCCAACAAAAAAACGCATCAAAATGTCAATTCTGTTGCACAGTATAAATTTTGCCATTTTGCGCAAAAAATAAGGATCAGCATAGAAGCCTCAGCATAAAAGCATGCATAAATTTCCAGCAGCTGCATATGATAAGATAAGCAGATAACGGAGTAACGGAGAAGCATCCCATGAGTGCAAAGACAAGAATCGTTGTGTTACATATGAGAGAGGTTATTTATACCGTAATATTCGCATTGCTTGCGGTTTTATTGATTCTGCTGCTGGTTTTTATGTTTCGTTCCGGTAAAAAAGGCGATGGACTAGAAGAGACGATGAAATATGCTTCGGGTGTCTATACTTCATCCATTGTGCTGAATAATCAGACGATGGACTTAAAAGTAGTCGTGGATGATAACCGGATTAATGCTATTTCGCTTGATAATCTGGACGAAACGGCGGCGGCCATGTATCCGCTGATGCAGCCGGCATTGGACAATATCAGCCAGCAAATTTATGAAAAGCAGTCTACAGAAGGAATTACTTATGATGAAGCGAATCAGTATACATCAGTTGTGCTGCTGAATGCAATTGAAGATGCGCTTAGAAGAGCAGAAGCAGAAGAAAGCAATCCGTGATTAAATATGTATGAAAAAACGAGCAAATTAGCAGGTTTAAAAAATAATTTACATTTTTAAACCTGCTTTTTGTTGGATGTGCATAAAAAATGCTTGTAAAAACTGTCGCAAAGCGACAAAATTTTATAAATATGAAAGAAAAGGACATGTGTCCTGTCTTATTTTTGTAAAATATGACATGATTTGGATATCAATATTTTCTCAAACGAAGGAGGAGAACTATGAGGAATTGTAAGAAAAAAGTATTGGCAATTCTGCTTTCAGCAGTGCTTGCAATACCAGCATCTGTGCCAGCAGCAGATCAGGTGCAGGCGGCGGAGACAGAGAAGCAGATTCAGATACTTGCGACAAGTGATCTGCACGGCAAATTTGTTGATTATGATTACGCGGTGAATGAAGAGAGCAAGAGCGGCAGCGTAGCGCAGGTTGCAACGCTGATTAAGCAGAGAAAAACGGACAATACGGTATTAATTGATGTGGGGGATACGATTGAAAGTAATTCGGCCAGCTTGTTTTTTGATGAAGAAGTCCATCCGATGATCGCGGGATTTAATTTGCTGAATTATGATGTGTGGGTAGCGGGAAACCATGAGTTTAACTATGGGATTGAAACGTTATTAAAAACCGCGGCGCAGTTTACAGGCACATTTTTATGCGGAAATGTTTATGATAAGGATAACAAGGCAATCGGAGAAACGTACAAACTGATTGAAAAAGATGGCGTTAAAATTGCGGTAATTGGATATGTAACGCCTAACATTACGCATTGGGACGCGGAAAATCTGAAAGATTATAAAGTGACAAATCCGCTGGAAAGCGGTGAAATGAAGGAAATGGTAGAAAAGGCAAAAAATGAAGCGGATATCATTGTAGCCGCGCTGCATATGGGTGTAGAAGGTGAATTTGATCTGAAAGGTTCTGGAGCGGCAGATTATGCGGAAGCGTTTCCTGATATTGATGTTATTTTAGCGGCGCATGGCCATGAAGAAGTCAATGAGACGAAGAATGGCGTTCTGATTATCGAAAATAAAAATCAGGGCCAGACATTGGCGGATGTGGATATTACAGTAAAGCCGGACGGAAACGGCGGATATGAGGTTACTGACAAAAAAGCGGAAATGGTAGCCGCAAAAGATGCAGAACCTGATGCGGAAATCAAAGAAGCGCTGGCAAAGTATGATGCGCGTGCAAAAGAAGATGCTCAGACGGTTGTAGGCCAATTAAAGGGCGGAGATCTTGTGCCGGAGACTGAGATACCAGGGATTACGCAGTCACAGATACAGGAAACGGCCATGATTCATCTGATCAACCAGGTACAGATGTACTACGGCCAGGCAGATGTTTCGGCGGCAGCTGTATTCAGTCCTTCTGCAAACATGAAAGAAGGGGAGATCAAAAAATGTGATATGGCTTTGATCTATAAATTCGACAATACTTTATACAGACTGGAAGTGACCGGAAAACAGTTAAAACAGTATATGGAATGGTCGGCGGATTACTACAATACATACAAAGACGGCGATTTGACGATATCCTTCAATGAAAACATGAGAAGTTATCTTTATGATATGTTCGGCGGTGTCAAATACCAGATAGACATTTCAGAGGAATCGGGCAATCGTATTAAAAATCTGACCAGAATGGATGGCACGCCAATTACAGATACAGATACGCTTACGCTTGCGGTGAATAATTATCGTGCAAATTCTCAGCTGTTAACGTATGGAAGTGTATATTCAGAGGAAAAAGGAGATGTACTTCCGAAATTACTGGAAAAAGACGTTATGGCTGGCGAAGCGGTACGCAGCATGATCGGAAAATGGATTACCGAAAAGAATAACGGGGTGATTCAGCCGGAATTAAGCAATAACTGGGAAATTATCGGAACGAACTGGAATGAGGCACTGCATGAAAAGGCAGCTCAGCTTGTAAAGGAAGGAAAGATCAGCATTCCTGCATCTTCAGATGGAAGAACAGATAATGTAAAAGCGGTTACTGTAGATGATCTGAAAGATTATGTATCCGTAGTAAAGGTAAATCTGGATGCAAACGGCGGCACAGCGGATGCAGCGGTATATTATGTACAGGAAGGACAGGCATACGGCAGTCTTCCGTCAGCTGCAAGAGACGGATATCAGTTTGCAGGATGGTATACAAAAAAGAGCGGCGGTACAAAAGTAACGGAAAGCACAAATGCACAGGCAGGCACTCTTTACGCACATTGGAATGCCAGTGCGGTTCCTGGAAAGACGACAATCAAGAGCCTTAAGGCAGGCACAAAGAGCTTTACAGTTACATTTGGCAAAGTGAAAGGTGCAAAAGGATACAGAATTGATTATTCAGTGAATAAAAACTTTAAAAATGCCAAAAAGGTATACACAAATAAGACAAGTGCGACCGTGAAAAAACTTAAAAGCAATCAGAATTATTATGTACGTGTCAGAGCATATACCGTAGATTCCAATGCGAAAAAAGTATTTGGGAAGGCCGGCAGCGCTAAAAATGTGAAAGTGAAATAAAAGAGGACGATACAGTCAGCAGATGAGTGCTGCGTAAAAAGAATACTGGATGATAGAAAACGAAAGGGTTCCTGTACATTTTATGAAGCAGGAACCTTTTTGTCTGGAAATATGAAATTCTGAAATGTTAAGACTGCGTCTGCGTACTCAGATATTCGCTGATCGCGTCCAGATTTACTTCTGTATAGGATACTGGCCGGTTTGCTTCCACGCGTGAATATACGGAAAAGCCGATCCAGCCGACAATAGCAACAGCAGCGACACCGCCAACAATATTGTATACAAGGCGCTGTCTTTTTTCTTTCTGCAATTGCTGCTTTCTGCTGTATTTTTCTTTTTTATATTGATCTACTTTTTGTTGGCTCATTCTAATAATCTCCTATTCTAAAATTTATATCCCTGTGGTATAATAACAGTTATGGCGGCGCAGCAGGGAAAGCTGGGCTGCAAATAGATACCGCAATTGATTATACACGATTATTCATCATTTGTGGAGGGTAAATTCTAATTTTTTTATGAAATTATTGTGAAAATATTGCACAAGCCAGTCATTATCATTTATAGTAACACAAGACAGTTAAGAACAGAAAGGAAATGACGAATGAAAACAGGGATCATCTTTGATATGGACGGCACGCTGTGGGACAGTGCCAGTCAGGTCGCGGCGGCCTGGAGCAGGATTACAGTGCCAAAGCTTGGAAAACAGGTAACAGCACAAGATATGTACCGGACCATGGGCATGCCTATGGATGAATTGGCGAAAGCGATTTTTCCGGATTATGAATTATCGGAGCTGCTTCCGATTCTGGAGGAAAGCTATCGGGAAGAAAATGAGTATTTGGCTGCACACGGAGCAGAGCTATATCCGGATTTGGTCAGCACGATTCAGCGTTTGTCAGAGACATATCCGTTATTTATTGTAAGCAACTGCCAGGAAGGGTATATCGAGGCTTTTTTGTCTTATTATCATTTGGAGCCGTATTTTAAAGATTTTATTTGTTTTGGGACGAATAACCGTCCAAAGGGTGATAATATTGCCCTGATCATAGAGCGTAATCATTTGGATCAGGGAATTTATGTCGGAGATATACAGGCGGATTATGAAGCGGCCTCTGCAGGCGGTGCGTTCTTTATCCATGCTGCATACGGATTTGGTACAGTAGAAGCCGATGTACCGAAACTGCGTGAGTTCCGGGATTTGCCGGAACTGTTAAAGTGCTGTCCCTTCATTGCCAAAATGTAAGAAAGATGGTAAAATGTTTCAAGATATGTGAA
>CAOKJJ010000273.1 GCA_948468465.1 uncultured Eubacterium sp.
CACAAAAATAATACTTTAAGATATGATAATTTCGTAAGTGAAAACGATATCACTGCTAAAAACAGTCGACAGAAAAATAAAAGGCAGAAGAAACGCAACTAACAGAAGGAACAAAAAATAAATAGCAGAAGAAAAAACGTAACTAACAGAGGAACAAAAAATAAATAGCAGAAGGAAAAAACGTAAATAACAAAAGGAATAAAATGTAAATAACAGGGAATATTAAAAACAGAAGGAATCAGGGAAATTTCCTGATGAAATAAAAAAATAAAAAAGAAAGGAGATATGTTATGCAGCAGGTATTTGTTAAATTTAATAATGCAGAGCAGGTAAGGAGTTTTGTAAACATGATAAGCACATTAGAGGTAAACTTTGATTTGGGATCAGGAAGACGGATTGTAGATGCAAAATCTTTGCTGGGAGTATTTGCGCTTGATTTGACACAGCCGCAGAAGCTAAGCTGTAATTCAGACGACGTGTCCGTTATGGAAAAGATTACACCTTATTTGTATACGGAAAGTCCGGCGTGAAAACGAAACATACTTTGTAAAAAACTTGATAAAGCTGCTGTTAAAAAAGGGTGCTGCAGTGCATATTCCGGGATGATTCGGGATATCGGGCGGTATCCTTTTTTTGCTGTAAAACATTATGGAACAGCTCCTTGCGGAAACCGGATATTTTTGCTATAATGCCACCATGTAAATGATTTGCAGGATGTAATAGTATGAAGGAGAATTAGATTCATGGTGCAAAAACAAATAAAAACCCGTAATGGAGCGATTGATTTTTGGAAATTTGTATTTTCGATCATGGTTGTTCAGTTTCATTCGTCCAATCTGACGAAAATTAAGACGACGCCGTTTGTAGGAGCGGCTATTGCGGTAGAGTTCTTCTTTCTGGTATCGGGTTACCTGATGGCTGCTTCGATTTCGCGCTATCAGGAAGAGGATATTATGGTTGGAAGGGACAGCCGCAAATTTATGCTGCATAAAATCAGAGGGCTTTGTCCGGAGATATTTATTGCATGGGGGATTGGCTTTGTCGTACAGCATATTGCAAGAAAAAATGTTTCGCTGTCATCGCTTGTCAAAGATCTGATGACTGGCGTGTGGGACATGTTCTTTTTGCGTGAATCCGGGCTGGAAGGGTTTAAAGCAAATCCGGCGGCATGGTATATTTCTGCGATGCTGCTGGCGATGCTTGTGCTTGTGCCGTTATTTTTAAAAAACAGAGATGTATTTATAAATGTATGGGCGCCGATTCTTGCAATAGCGACGCTTGGATATCTGTCCAAAAATGTTGGTGACCTGCGGGGGCCTACGGACTGGCTTGGTTTTTGCTACAAAGGGGTTTTGCGTGCGGTTGGAGAGCTGTGCATGGGCGTGATCTGCTGGGGGATTTGCCGGAAGCTGAAAGAACTGCCGGTATCCAGGCTCGGAAAGCTGCTGCTGACGGTATTGGAGCTGGGATGTTATTTTGGCGTTATTTTGTGGTCTTATGAACATAAAGGCTCGCAGATGGATTTTGTAATGCTGTTATTGTTTGCTGTCGGCGTAGTCGTAACATTTAGCGGATACAGCCTGCTTTCATCATTTTTTAATAAACCGCTGGTATACTTTCTTGGAAAAATCAGTTTTCCAGTGTATTTATCGCATAATTACTGGAGCCATGCGCTTGTCAGAATATATCCGGGTCAGACGTATGCGCAGCTGTATCCGAAATATGTGATTGCTGCTGCGCTGACGACAGTTGTGATTTATCTGACTGCGGGCGGGATGCGTAAGATTGCACCGGCATTTTTTGGCAAATGCCGCAAACTGCTGCTGGAAACGGAGAATAAATAACAGGGCAGAGGAAATACTAAATGAAGATACTGGTAGTAGAAGATGAAAAAGATCTGAACCGTATTATTAAAAAAGAACTGGAAGCAGAGGGATATTTGGTAGATGTGTGCTATGACGGGGACAGTGCCTATGATTACCTTGTAATGGAAGAGTATGACGGTGTTGTGCTTGATGTGATGCTGCCAAAAATCAATGGCTTTGAGGTACTGAAAAAAGCACGCAGCCATGGGGTTCAGACGCCGGTTTTGTTTTTGTCAGCCCGTGGCCGCATTGATGACATTGTGGAAGGGCTCGATATTGGAGCCGATGATTATATGGTCAAGCCGTTCGCGTTTCAGGAGCTGTCAGCCAGAGTGCGGGCGATGACGCGCAAAAAAGCAGGGGTCCGGGAAAACATTTACCGCTGCGGAGACTTGTCTGTGGACTGCAACGAGCATATGGTAAGACGCGGGGATACGGTGATCAATTTGTCACCAAAGGAATTTTCCGTGCTGCTATATCTGATCCGCAATCAGAATATTGTTGTGTCCAGAGAGCAGATTGAAGCAAATATATGGGATATGGAACATGACAGCTATTCAAATGTGATAGACGTATATATTCGGTATCTGCGTAAAAAGATTGACGATCCGTACGAGGTAAAACTGATTCAGACAATCAGAGGGGTGGGATATGTATTAAGGATGGAAGGATAAAGCAGGTATCTATCGGCCGTCATATTCTTCAGCTTTTGATTGCCGCGCTGGCTGTGATGGCAGCGGTAATGCTTATTTTTGTACGTATTTTGGCAAATGTGGCAGTCGAATACGATATCCGCAAGAGCCTGGATAAGGAAGCATATAAAAATCTGAAAGAAATCGCAGCAGATGATGCAGGAAACATTGTGTATAAAGATAATTTTGTTCAGCAGGAAGGAGATATACATTTTCTGATTTTGGAGGAAGACGGAGCGATTATATTCGGACAGTATCCGAAAGGATGTCCGCAGGGGATAGAAGTAAACGCGAAAAGGCTGCAGCATGTGACCAAAGGATGGGAACAGTTTTATATTCGGGATATGCGTAAACGCATCAGAAACGAAAGAGCTGTTTATTTGCGCGCAATTATACGCAAAGCGGATGCCTACAGCAGATATCAGACTTTGGAGTACCTTGCCTATGTAAGCATCCTGGCCGTTTTTGGCGTTGCGATCTTTGGAGGTATACTTTTGGCAAGGCGCATTTCCAGTTCGCTGAAAGAAATGTGCAGGTCAGCTGAAGCGATCGGACAAAATATGAATATGTCCAAACGAATGGAGTATGATGGAAGATTTTATGAACTGACAGTGCTGACACAGGCGAATAACCGGATGCTTGACCGGCTGGAGGAATCGTTTCGCCAGCAGGAACAGTTTACAGCAGATGTCGCACATGAGCTGCGTACACCGATTGCGGTCATGACGGCGCAGTGCCAGTACGCACACGGAAAAACAGTGAGCGAGGAAGATTACCAGGAAGCGTTTGAGGTGATTGAACGGCAGTCTTTAAAAGTCAGTGCGATTATATCAAGACTGCTGGAGCTGTCCAGGCTTGATTACGACCGCAGACAGTTAGAAAAAGAAGACGTGGACCTGCCGGAGCTGGTACAGTCGGTTTGTGAAGATTTGCAGCAAAAATCCGGAGATAGTCTGCAGCTGCAGTTTCGCCTGGAGCAGGCGCATACAGTTGGCGATATCGGCCTTGTTATGATCGCGATCCAAAACCTGATTACAAACGCAGTCAGATATTCGCAGGAGGGCAGTCTGATAGAGGTGGAGACAGGAACACATGAAAATATGGTATTTGTATCAGTAAAAGATCATGGAGCGGGAATCAGTGAGGAAGATTTACCGCATATTTTTAAACGTTTTTACAAAACAGACAAGTCCAGAAATTCCGAAGGATTTGGCCTGGGGCTGCCGCTGACAATGAAAATCGCGCAAAAGCACGGCGGTTCGGTACAGGTGGAAAGCAGGCTGGGGGAAGGCAGCACATTTACGTTGTTGCTGCCGGATATCGAGCAGTAAAATTTAATCTGTGCAACAGAATTTACATTGTGTTGCGTTATTTTATTGGCTATGCGGACGCCGGGTGAGGAGGAAATGGCCTGGTTTGCGGCTCCTACTCCAGAATGCCAAGAAGCTCTAGGCATTCTGCATAAACGCTGCGGCCCCGTCCGGTCGCGTCGCGTAGTACCCAAGGGGGCATGCTATCCGCCCCTGGCTTACAGCCAGTGGCTAAAAGCGACGCTGGGCTGCGCCCCTGATTTATAGAGCAGAATGCCAAGACCTTCTAAGCATTCTTCCAACGTCGCCGCAAACCAGGCCATTTCCTCCTCACCCGGCTGGTTTTCTCAGGCATTACGTATAAACTCGTGAACATTTATGAAAGAATTAGCAGCTGTTAAAATCTCATAAAAGATTCTAATGACTCCGTAAAAATACCAGCTGTAATATTTGCAAAGATCGGCTGGTATTCCTATTAGACATCGTAATACCTGATCAGCTAAATCATTAGAGATATAAAAAAACCTAACGCAGTGATTTCCGTAAAGCCAGTCAAAACCAGCTGGATGAGGGGCGGGGCCTGGATTTCGGCGACGTTGGAAGAATGTTTAGAAGCCCTTAGGATTCTGCTCTATAAATCAGGGGCGCAGCCCAGCGTCGCTTTTAGCCAC
>CAOKJJ010000274.1 GCA_948468465.1 uncultured Eubacterium sp.
TCAAGGCCGAGAAGATCAAAAATAAATACCAGACACTGGAGCCGGAAACATTTCCTGTAACCAGCGTGTCCGGGGACGATGATAAGGAAGTTATGATTGACAGCAGCCTGCTGCTGTCTTCCATGAAGCGGGTATCTTATGCGATACCAGCCATGCCGTCCAATCCTGTGATGTCTGCACTCTGCCTGAGGGCAGACGATGGGATGTTAAATTTTGTTGGCCTGGACGGGCATGTGCTGGCATGGGACAGGACAGCCTATGAAGGGCAGTTTGAACTCCTTATTCCTAAAAATACCGTTGAGAAGCTGCTTTCTATAGGAATGTCCGGGGATGTGGCGGTGCGGCACAATAAAAACGGCGCAGCATTCATCACAGAGGATTATGAAGTATATACCAGGATTGTAGATGGCAAATATTTTGGGTATGAAAAGATGTTTCACCAGATGCCTGTACATACAGAGGTTGCGAGGGATGAATTTCTGGAAGCCATGATACGCGCAAAAATGTGTACGGAGGAAAAACGCCCGGCAAGGTTTGAAATCTCAGGCAGTGAAATGGACATCAGCATCCGGGATAATACGACTGATTACAATGAAACCATCCTGTTAAAAAAGGAGCTGGCGGAGCCAATAGTAATTGGATTTGACGCCAGGCTGGTTGTTGAAACGCTAAAAGCCTTTGACTGTAAAAATGTCAGAATCCAGATGGCAAGCCCGAAAAACCCTATGATTGTGGAAGCGGAAGATAGTGATTTTAAAGCGATCGTCCTCCCTGTAGCAATAAATTAGCGCCTTGCAGTTAAAGTTTCGTTCATGCAGGACTTTGGAAAGGCCTTAAAGGAAAATCATATCACAAATACATTTAGGGCGGACTGGCGCTGCCGCCCGGAAAGGAGCACATATGAATATTGAAAATTTAAAAAGGGCAAATGAGATACAGGACAGAATGAAGGAGCTGGAAAAGGTGCGGAAATGGCTGGAGCAGGAAGACAGGGGTGTTTATCTGCTGTCACGCGGATGCACTGTGAATGAGTCGGTAAAGATTTCTTCTGATGTCAGGAACCTGCTGTACGGGTTAAGCATCGGGGAGCATAGAAGGCTGCAGGAAGAATTTGAGAAATTATAGGAGACAATGGCGTGAAGGCAGTCATAAAATATCCTGGAAGCAAATGGAGCATTGCAAAATGGATCATCGGTTTCTTTCCGAAACATCACAGCTATGTGGAACCGTTTTTTGGAAGCGGCGCGGTATTATTTAACAAAGAGCGCAGCAACATTGAAACTGTGAATGACCTGGACGGGAATGTTACGAACCTGTTTGAATGCATCAGGGAAGACCCGGAAAAACTGGCCAGAAGCATTTATTTAACGCCATATTCCAGAGAGGTATATGAAAAGGCATTCCAGGAAGTTCCAGAAGATAAGTTTGAGGCAGCTCTGAATTTTTATATACGGCTGAATATGGGGCATGGTTTCCGGACGAACGGGGAAAAGGTGGGCTGGAAAAACGACGTACAGGGGCGTGAACGTTCTTATGCATCACAGAACTGGTGCAATCTTCCAGAAAAGATTATGCAGGCAGCAGAACGGCTTAGAGGGGTTCAGATTGAGAACCGCCCGGCGCTGGAAGTGATCAGACGCTTTAATTATAAAAATGTAATGATATACTTAGACCCGCCATATATGCTGCAAACCAGGCATGGAAAACAATACCGCTGTGAGATGGAAGACAAAGAACATGAAGAACTTTTGGATGTACTGTTAAGTCACAAAGGCTTTGTGGTCATCAGTGGATATGATACAGATTTATATAATTCTAGGTTGGCAGGGTGGAATAAGTACGTGACAGTATCCTACTCGCAGACATGTTCAAAGAAAAAGGAAGTCCTTTGGATGAATTATGACCCGCCGGGGAGGCAGCTGGGTTTTGAAGATATGGAAGGATGGGAATGTGTAGAATGAGTGATAAAGAAAAAATAGATAAATGGCTGGAAGAACACGATGGGGACGATCACTGCGAGTACTGTATTTACGGAAACGAATGCAAAGGCTTGACTTATGACTCACTCGGACCGGTAGAGCCGCCGTGTTGCAGCACAGACATAGAGGAACTGTTGGATACGGAGGCGATCTTAATGGATATTTCAGAAGAATCAGAAGGGGAAGAGAAATCATGACAAACGCGGATAAGATCAGGGAGATGTAAAATTCTGAACTGGCAGAGATTATCTTGTGCCCGTATGGGATTGAGCCGGAAACGTGCAGAAGCCCGGATAGCTGCCTGGAATGCTGTGACAGATGGCTTGAAAAGGAAGAAGACGATATGTGAGCTAAGGAGGGATGGCCAATGAAAGTAATGAGGGAAGTAAAAATAAAAGTGGAGAAACTGGAAACCGGGGACCGTATCAGTGTCAACCTGCCTGGGGAAAAGCATACAGCGACAGCGATCAGGGATGAGGGAGACGGGATGCTTTTCTTGTTCGACGAGTATCTTGACGAAGCGCGTCCGATGAACAGTACCAACAGCGCTGACGGGGGATATGATGGGTCTGAGATGCGGAAGTTCCTGCAGCGGCTGGCAGGAGTGTTCCCGGAGAAAATCAGAAAACGCATGAAGCCATTTGAAAACGGAGACATGCTGCGGCTTCTGACTATAACAGAAATGTGCGGTGTAGATGAAGATTTAAAAAAATGTAACGGGCAGATTGAATGGATGAAAGACCAAAGACACCGCATTGCATGTCGGAAAGGCAAAAAATACGAATGGGGATGGACGTCAACGGTTGTTTCGGGCGCTCTTTTTGCGAATGTGTACTGGAATGGCTTTGCCGGCTGCCGCACCGCTTCCGATCCTCTTGGCGTGCGCCCAGCTTTCAAAATCCTATATCTGTAATCACCGCCGGCAGGCGGAAAAATAAGGGAGAGTAATTGAAATGGACAGTGTGAATGCAGATGAAACAAAGCGGATAAAAGCAAAAAATTTAAGATATAAAAAACCGATTGCAAAGGGCTTAACATTTGATGCCATAAGGGAAGCTTTGTGGGAAATTATGGATTCGTGTGCTGATGTAAGGTATTACGTTGAAGAAAACGACGAAACGCTTATTAATGCGTTAGACGGAGACGAAGACGATGCCTTCGAATTCAAAATGATGTTCGCAGACCTGATAGCAGAGTGTGAACAAATGGACTATGACTTAAGGAATGAGTATATACCAGAATATTTTGACCTGTTCTTTGTGGCCGTTAATAAAGGCGGGGAAATGCTTGGTTTTGATACGTATGAGCAGGATTATTTTGGGCTTGGCAGCTTTGAGTGCGAACTTGCAAACAAAGAAGCGGCAAAAAAGATGAAACGGCTTACAAAAGACCAGTTGATCGAAGCAGCACAGATCTGTTTTAGGGTATATCAGTCTTTTATCGGGCTGCAGTATAGATATGACTGTATAAAAGCCGCTCTGGATATCCTTAGAGATGAAAACACGGGGTATTTGCAGATGGTAAAGCAGATTGAAGAAGCATATGCAAAAGCAGATGAGGAAACAGGTGGGTTCAGATGGACTTTTAGAGCTGGGCCGGCTTTAAAGGAGCTTGAATGCCTAATAGACAATATGCCGCAGGAGGCATGGGTCTGGTAAAAAGGAAGATTGGATGCCAGGAAAGGGGTAGAAATGGAAATTGACGAAATGATCAGTCGGCTTTTAGATATGGAACTGGTTGACAGGGATGGAAAGGTGGTATTTACCAAAGAAGCAAAAATGCTTATTCATCAGATTGCGGACAGATGTAGCGAGGTCCCTATAGTACAGGAGACACAGGAGCAGGCGGAGAAATATGCACAGGGGCTGTCTGCGGAGCAGATTTATATTGATATGCTGGAAAAGATTGTACAGGCGCCAGCACGGATACATATGAGGGTGGCGGCAAGGATGTTGATCCCGATCATCGACCAAAAGATAAGGGGCAGCATATGAAAGACGCAAATTTTAAAGTGGTTGGCAGAAAAGAGATTACGGACATACTGTCATTATCCATACAAAAGCATATAAACCCACATAATGACCCACGAATATACTGGGCAAAGGAAGTAACATTCGATTATGCTACAAGCAATGCCATCCGTGTAGATTTTATGAAATTCAGCCCGGTAAATAATACTGTGTCCGGCATTGAAAAAGGGGACTTCTACTGCTATGAGGTCAAATCATCCGTAGCGGATTTCCATTCAAAGAACGGCCATAACTTCATAGGTGATTATAATTATTATGTGATGCCAGAGAAAGTGTATGAAAAAGTCAAGGATGAAGTTCCGTATTATGCCGGGGTGTTTGTGCCGGAGGGCATAAATTACCATAGGGAATGTTATAATCTGAAATCAGTAAAGAAAGCAAGGCGGAAAGACAGGGACAGGCCGGTATCTGAAATGTTGCTGATGATGTTCCGGTCATGTGCAAGGGATATTGAAAGAAGGTGAT
>CAOKJJ010000275.1 GCA_948468465.1 uncultured Eubacterium sp.
AACGGTATTGTAACGCATATCATGGAGCATATATGGGATTCATTACAAGAAAAGGCGTAAAGTCTTTTCGTGTGAAGGGGCTGTTAAAGGGAGTACAAAACCTGTATATTGCCAGTCAGTGGATTATGGCACCGGGAGGACTTCCAGTGGCAGTAACGGCAGGGAAGTTCGCAGTGTGGCGGATTGCCCGCAAAGATAAAAGAATATGCTCTTAAAAACCGCATACAGGGGAATAAGGTTTATCCCCTGCAGCGGAGAAATGTCTGCAAAACACAATCAAATCCTGAAGTTTCACAATCAATTCGATGATTATTTAGTTATCGGATGATCTGAACAGCAAAGGCAGTAGTCTGCGGCGGAATGCCTGCTGTCATAAAAGATGCATGTTCCACGCGTACCCGCATTCCCGGACGTAATGCAGAAAGACGGATCCGCCTGCCAAAAGGATCGAGAATGGACGTATCAGGGAGAATGTGGAACCGGATAGCCGAGGCAGGATTTTGGCTGGTCAGCACGATGATAAAATTGCTGCGTGTGTTTACTTCCGCGATCCTTCCGGTCGTTGTAACAGGCTGCATGGGCCGGGCGATCACCCGGATAAAAAATGCCTGCGCCTGCGGCGGGATGCTTCTTGTCATAGCAGAAGCAAAGCTGGCATCTACAGTCATGCCGCGTTCTAATTCAGATGGGCGGATACTGCGGCCCTGTTCATCATAAATATCCGTATCCTGGCTTACAACAAGCCGGACAGTATCTGACGGCGAACTGCATCCGGCACAATTCGTATAAGAAATCGTTACGAAAACAGTGCCGCGGTCTCTTGAGATTTCTTCAATAAGTGCTGAAAATACCCGAATAACGTTCCGTTCCGGCCTTCTGGGAGAAGCAAGATTTTCAATATGATCCATGAAATTACCTGTGATTTGTTTTCTCATTAGTATATGCAGGGGAGGGCATTGGGTGCGGAAATCCACAAATCACAACCCATCAGAAAAATTATATTTATTCGCGCAAAAATGTAAAATCAGTTGAAATCGTACACAAAGAAGATTATAATAATTCACATATGCATCGTTTCCTTAAATGAGATGAAAGATCGTAACAGTTCAGGTAGGTCTGCGCATTTACTGCGCAGACCGTATGAAAATGTAGTGGTTGCAGGCATCCGGCCCATCGCGAAGCGATTTGCAATGGCCGGATGCGTAACAGTTCAAGGGTTATCTGAACTGTTACGAAAGATCAGACAAGCATACAGGAAGATGCCGAAATAAGAGTTATAGTAAAAACAGGCAAAGAACAGGAGGAATTTCTTATGGCAGCATTTTTAGGAAGTTTTATGGAATATGTACTAAAAGCCATCATTTATGCAGTGCTCGCATTGCTTGGCGTTAAAGCGGGCAAGGCGCTTCGTGAAAGCAAAGACGCAAAAAATACATCAACGGTGCGGATTAACAATACCGGTCGCAGATAAAGCATTTGGAGGACAAACAGCGTGAAAAAGAGTTACGGCGTAAATGAACTACGCAGAATGTTTCTGGAATTTTTTGAAAGCAAAGAGCATCTGGCAATGAAGAGCTTTTCTTTAGTGCCGCACAATGATAACAGTTTACTGCTTATTAATGCGGGAATGGCTCCGTTAAAGCCATATTTTACCGGGCAGGAGATACCGCCTAAAAAGCGTGTGACGACCTGCCAGAAGTGTATCCGTACCGGGGATATTGAAAATGTTGGCAAGACGGCGAGGCATTTGACTTTTTTTGAGATGCTTGGAAACTTTTCTTTTGGCGATTATTTTAAACGGGAAGCGATTGCCTGGTCGTGGGAGTTTTTGACTAAGGTATTAGGGCTTGAGGAAGAACGGCTCTACCCGTCTATTTATGGGGAAGACGAAGAAGCGTTTGAAATATGGAAAAATGAGATTGGAGTTGCTCCGGATAGAATCACAAGGTTTTACCGGGATGAGGACGGAAAATGTGATAATTTCTGGGAGCATGGGGCAGGACCGTGCGGGCCGTGTTCCGAGATTTATTATGACCGCGGGGAAGCGTACGGCTGCGGAAAGGCAGACTGTAAGGTCGGCTGTGACTGCGACCGGTTTATGGAAGTATGGAACAATGTATTTACGCAGTTTGACGGAGACGGCAAAGGCCATTACGAAGAGCTGGCGCAGAAAAATATTGATACGGGCATGGGGCTGGAACGTCTTGCCGTAGTTATGCAGGATGTAGATTCTGTATTTGACATTGATACAATGAAAGCAATTCGGGATAAAGTGTGTGAACTTGCGCATAAGGTTTACCAGACAGATGACTTAGATGACATTTCCATCCGTCTGATTACCGATCACATCCGTTCTGCCACGTTTATGGTATCCGATGGCATTATGCCTTCGAATGAAGGGCGGGGCTACGTTTTGCGCCGTTTGATCAGGCGTGCCGCAAGACATGGAAGAATGCTTGGCATAGAAGGCGCGTTTCTTGCCGAGCTTAGCAATACCGTCATTACAGAAAGCAGCGATGGCTATCCGGAGCTTGAGGAAAAGAAAGAATTTATCTTTAAAGTACTGACCCTGGAAGAAGAAAAGTTCAATAAAACGATTGATCAGGGTCTTGCGATTTTAGCGGATATGCAAAAAAATCTAAAACAGGCAGGAAATAAGACGCTTTCCGGTGAAGATGCGTTTAAGCTGTATGATACGTACGGATTCCCGATCGATCTGACAGAGGAGATTTTAGAGGAAAAAGGATATACGATTGATGAAGACGGATTTTACGCCTGCATGGAACAACAGCGTACAAAGGCCAGAAAGGCCAGAAAAGCGACAAATTATATGGGAGCTGATGTAACGGTCTATGAGTCCATTGACCCTGGCATTACGTCAGAATTTTCAGGCTATGGCAATCTGACGGATACTTCTAAAGTCACAGTGATGACGACAGAGACAGAAATTACGCAGGCGCTGTCTGACGGAGAACGCGGGACGGTTATTGTACAAAAAACGCCGTTTTACGCGGCCATGGGCGGGCAGATTGGCGATACCGGATATATCCGCACGAAAGACGGAGAGTTTAAAGTAGAAGATACGATCAAGCTTTTGGGCGGTAAAATCGGCCATGTCGGCAGATGCACAGGCGGCATGTTAAAAACCGGCGACGATGTGCAGCTGGAAGTAGATGCCGGACGCAGAGCCAGAATTGAAAAAAACCACAGTGCGACGCATCTTTTGCAGAAGGCATTGCGTGAAGTATTAGGAGCGCATGTAGAACAGGCAGGCTCCGAAGTGACACCGGACAAGCTGCGGTTTGACTTTACGCATTTTTCAGCGATGACGCAGGAGGAAATCGCCCGCGTGGAAGCGCTTGTCAATGAAAAAATAGCAGCCGCCCTTCCGGTGCGGACAGATATTATGACATTAGACGAAGCAAAAAAGACCGGGGCAATGGCGCTGTTTGGCGAAAAGTATGGCGAGACGGTCCGCGTTGTCCGTATGGGCGATTTTTCGGTGGAATTGTGCGGCGGGACGCATGTAGGCAATACAAACGCAATTACCGCGTTTAAAATTGTTTCAGAAGGCGGTGTGGCGGCAGGCGTGCGCCGTATCGAAGCACTGACGTCTGATGCCGTGTTCGCGTACTATGACCATATCGAACAAACACTGACGCAAGCGGCCAAAACAGTGAAAGCCACGCCGGCAAACCTGGTCGAAAAGCTGGAACATCTCATGGCAGAGCTAAAAACGCTTTCCAGTGAAAACGAGTCATTAAAAGCACAGGCAGCAAAAGAAGCGCTTGGCGATGTGATGGACCAGGTGCAGGAAATCAAAGGCATGAAATTCCTCGCGGCTAAAGTATCCGGCGTGGATATGAACGGACTGCGTGATCTGGGAGACCAGTTAAAGGCAAAATTAGGAGAAGGGGTGATTTTGCTCGCATCTGATACGGATGGAAAAGTCAGCCTGGTTGCGATGGCGACAGAGACTGCAATGGCGGCAGGCGCACACGCAGGCAATCTGATCCGCGCCGCGGCCGGAAAAGTTGGCGGCGGAGGCGGCGGACGCCCGAATATGGCGCAGGCCGGCGGCAAAAACCCGGCTGGTATCGAAGACGCGTTAAAAGAAGCAGCTGCGGCATTGGAGAGCATGTTAAAATAAATTTTCAAATGCGCATGAACATAAAAACACAGTTCTGAAACCGACAGAACTGTGTTTTTATGTCAAGAGATAAACATTTTCTTACGCAAAATGACAAAATTTTAATACCATGCAACAGAATTGACATTGTGTTGCGTTTTTTTGATGGCTATTCGGACGCTGGATGAGGGGCGGGGCCTGGATTTCGGCTCCTACTCCAAAATGTTAAGAATTCCTAAGCATTCTGCATGGACGCTGTGGCCCCGTCCGGTCGCGTCGCGTAGTACCCAAGGGGGCATGCTATCCGCCCCTGG
>CAOKJJ010000276.1 GCA_948468465.1 uncultured Eubacterium sp.
CTGGCTGTAAGCCAGGGGCGGATTACGCGACGCGACCGGACGCAGCCACTACGTCTATGCAGAATGCTTAGGAGTTCTTAACATTCTGGAGTAGGAGCCGAAATCCAGGCCCCGCCCCTCATCCAGCGTCCGCATAGCCACCAAAAAAACGCAACACAATGTCAAAAGTGCTGCGTTTCTGGTTCATTCAGGTTAGGGTATCGCATGCCCCCCCCCAGGGCACATTTCAAGAAAAGCATTTTTAAGGCACGCTCTGATTCACATATTTTTCATATACTGTAAAACAGCACCTGAAAACTCCTTTCTGCGCAGTCTTGATACCGGCAGTTCCTTACCGCCTTCCATATACGCGATGCCTTCTTTATAACTCTTTAAATATTTCAAATGGATCAAAAAACTCCTGTGGCACCTGAAAAACCTGTCATCGAGTTTGTTTTCCAGATTTTCGATCCGTTCATAAAAATCAATGACCTCTGACGAAGCTAAGTGCACAAATACTTTCCTGTCAAAAATCTCAAAATACACAATATCTTCCAGGGAAATCATATGCCTTTCATGCCCTTTTTGAATCAAAAGAGTCGCTTCCGCTGTTTTTTGCATCGAAATAAAAAGGCGTTCCATCGTCCTTTGAAAGTGTGTCTGCTCGACTGGTTTTAAAAGATAATCATAAGCCTGTACTTCAAAGGACTGGAATACCATCTCTTTTAACACGGTAATAAAGATCAAAAAGCCTTTAAATCTGCGTTCACGCAATTTTCTTGCGGTATCCATGCCGTCGATGCCGTGCATCTGAATATCCAGAAATAAAATGTCTATGTTTTTGTCATAGTTTAATAATTGCTCCCCGCAGGAAAACTGCAGGATTTTGGCATCCATATTTTTGCCGCGGAAAAAATCTGCCGTCATCGTCCGAATGCTGTCGGACATCTCTGCATCATCATCACAAACTGCAATGCGGATCGTTTTATCCATTCTCTGTCCCTCTTAACCGTTCTACCAGCGCCTCTTTTGAAAAATTTTTTAAACATGCAAACGTAATGACAAACGGCACGACGGTAAACACCCCTGTGTAAGCAGCGGCTAACGCCGTCGGGAACTGAAAGAGCATATAGTATATACCGTTGTGATACAGTGTTTTGCACAATGCGTAGCCGCATGCGGTTCCAATTGTCATCGTTGCTCCTACGGCCGAACACACGAATAACAGGCTTTCTCCCAGGAGCATTCTGATGATTTGTCCCCGGCTCATGCCGATCGACGCAAGCATGGCAAGCTCCTGTTTTTTCGTGACCATATTTGTAATCAGCGTATTGATCATGCTTAACATGCTGAACAACATAATAAATATGGAAAAGCCGACGATCATCGAAAACTGCTGATTTACAGACTGTTCATTTTCCTTTTTGCGCTCTGCAAGCGTCTCCATCGTTAATTCCGGCTTCTGATCTACCATCTGCATCAGCGCTTCCCCAACTTCCGCTTCTTTTTCCGCTTCTGTCGACACACACAGCCTTGTATTCAAGCTTTCATAAGATACCAGACGCTGCAGCGCCTGCTGCGGCATTAAAAACCACCCGTCAAATCTGCCGCTGTAATCTTTTGCAAACTGGCTGCTTAACATGCCAAGTATGGTTACCTTTTTCTCCGCTGTGCTGCTTCCGTCATAGTAATGCAGCGTAATACTGTCCCCGACGCGAAATGACCAGCCGTAGATTTCCTGTACCAGATCATTATCCGCGATCAGAATATAATCCTGGCTCATCAGCTTGTCATAATCAGCGCTTCCTTCTTCCAGATATCTGCCTATTTTCCTCGTTTCTTCTTCCGTCATAGGATATACGACATCGTCGACTCCATACAGGTCGTGAGCTGGATCATCAAACCGGACGCCAAACGCTTTGATTTCGTTTACTTTTTTAACGCCGTCCAAAGCGGCGATTTCCTGTACAAAGGAATCACCAAGCACTACTTGTGCCTGCAAGCCGCTCAGCCCGTTTTCATTTAATTCTATCGCTCCCTGAGAATATTGGATATTAAATTCCGCGTCTTTAAAATAATCCTGCCTTACATACAGTTCCTTATCAAACGAAGCGATATAAACAGCCGCCGTCATATAAAGAATACCGCTCATTCCCAGAGAAAGCATGGTGATCATTGCCTTTTTTCTGTTTTTGGAAAAATTCATGGCCCCAAGGCTAAACGGCGTAAGTCTACGGCACAGCTTTTTACTTGCCGCCTTTTTCATATTCTCCTGCGGCATGTAACGTAATGCTTCCATCGGAGATACCGCTGCCGCCAGACGTGCAGGCTTTTGAACGGACATCAGCGTGACCGCATATACCACAATAAATACAAAAACCGCGATCAAAAACGCATAAAATACCTGAAACCCTTCCGGAATCATCAGACCGGCTGCCGCTGCGCCAATCAGAATGCCGAACGGCGATGCACAGCAAAACAGCACGCCTCCTTCGCGGGAAACGAATTTCTTTATCTGCTTTTTCGTCATGCCGATCGTGCGAAGCTGTCCGAACTGATGAATCCTCCCAACGACAGATAAATAAAATACACCGTAAATAACAAGGACGCAGGCGGTCAAAATAACGATGCCGATCAATCCATACAGCATAACGGACTGCATATCCACAGACAGCGAATCTATAAATGTCTGCGACGGATTCACATATTCCCGTTCCACTCCCGCGTCACGGCCGATTTGATACATCACTTCCTTACACTGCTGCGCATCCATCTGCTCCGCCCCGGAAATCTTTGCATATACGGCATACGGCTCTTTTTTTAACTGGCTGCCCGTCTTGGCATACTCCCTGGAAAAAAATACAGAAAACTGTTTCGCGGCGCTGCCGCCTTTTAAAATGCCGGATATCGTAAACGTTTCCGTGCTGCCGTCATAAAAACGCAGCGTGATATCGCTGCCGATGGAAGCTTTGATCGGAGCTTTGATCTTCATCTTTTCCAGCATGGCGCATATACAGCAACCTCATGTACCGATACCGGCAATGTACCACTTTCTAATTGTGCGATGCTGATTTCTTCAGATAACTCGCTCGCATAACACGGCACCACATCAAAACCGTCCATCTGGGAAATGATCCCTTTTTTTGTCTGCATCTGATAAGCGATCCGATCATCTTTTTTCAAACGTTCCGCCTGCGTCTCCGTAAGCTGTAAATAGGTAACCTGCTGCCTGTGGGAAAGCGCCTCTTTTTCCTGCTGCTTCTGTCCGGCCGCAAACATAAGAACCGCTGTCAAAAGTGCTGATGAGAGCACAATCGTGATCATCACAAACATGTTGCGCATGCGATTCGCTTCGATGCTCTGTTTTACCATCTGAGTAATGATATTTGACGTTATTTTTTTGCCGTTCATCTCCCATTCTCCTTATGAATCCTGCCGTCTTCGATGCGGATTTTCACATCAGCCTGTGCCGCGATTTCAGGATTATGCGTAATCATCACAATCGTCTGGTCAAATTTTTCACTCGTCTGTTTCAGCAGCTCAATGACCTTCTGGCTTGTAACGCTGTCTAAGTTCCCGGTCGGTTCATCGGCCAAAATAATGGCTGGTTTGGAGATCAGCGCACGGGCAATTGCCACCCTCTGCTGCTGTCCGCCCGAAAGATGGCCCGGATAATTTTGCAGCTTCTCCTCCAGTTCCAGAAAATGTGCAATTTCTTTTAAAAATTCTATATCTTCCTGTCTCCCATCCAGCCGGACCGGAAGTACAATATTTTCATACGCCGTCAAATAAGGAATCAGGTTATAATTTTGAAAAATAAATCCAATGCGCTGCCTGCGGAAGATCGTAAGCTGCTCTTCCGTCATCTTTTCCAGACTTTTGCCTTCCACCTGAATGCCTCCCGCAGTCGGATTGTCCAACCCGCCGAGCATATTAAGCAAAGTAGATTTTCCGCTGCCTGACGTACCGATCACAGCCACAAACTGTCCTTTTTCAACTGTCAGATTCACATCATCCAGCGCTTTTACAAGGCTTTCCTCTTTGCCGTAATATTTTTTTAAATGACTTGCCGTTAATACCATCGTTGCAATTCCTCCTGTTACTTAAAATCCAGCTGTGTCTTCTTAAAAGCACGCTTTGTTATTTTTTCGGCACTGCAGGTTAACATCATGATGGAATTGCTGTGAACAGCGTTCTGGTTGCTGTAAAATGAAAGCGAAGCAATATTTCAAATCTTCTTGCTTTTATTTTTCAATCATACCTGATTATTGAAAAAATGCTTTTACTTTTCAATCATACCTGATTATTGAAAAAATGCTTTTACTTTTCAATCATACCTGA
>CAOKJJ010000277.1 GCA_948468465.1 uncultured Eubacterium sp.
ATTCTTTCCATTCTATTGTCTGATGTTCTGGCATACTTGTCACCTGCTTTCTATCAAAATACTATTGCATATTTTCTCATATCAGTTTTAGTCATGTTAAGCCTTTACCTTAAATTGCTCAAATAAATATGAGCCACAGATACCACCTGCCCATGACTCAATTTTACCATTCCTTTTCCAAAATTGAAACTATCTTTCAGGCAGAAACCTGCCGTTTACCTTAAAATCCATTGCTCCCTGATAATTTCTCCGCTGTGCTTTTGATGTTGACCATCCCTATCCCGTGATTCTCCCTGTCCGCCTTATCTGTAACGAGGTGTTGCCAGTAGAATAGTTTTGTTTTTGAATTTTCATGATCAGCATTGACTTTCTGACTGTGAATTATTAAAATATTCATAGCGTATGATAGGATACTCTTAAAATCTGTAACCGTTCTGATAACACCCTGATGGACGGCTGCCCAAAATACAATGATAGAATGAGGAACTAATTTGTTATGGAAAAAAATGAATTTGAGGATATAAAAAAAATCAGCTTTATCGGATTGGGACTGATCGGGGGTTCCGTTGCTAAGACACTCAAGCGGATCGCTCCGCAGATCAGGCTGTTTGCCGTTTCCGGCCATCTGTCTACGATTACCGAGGCTTATGAAGCAGGCGTTATTGAAAATCATGAAATGCCAACACTTGCTGAAATATCAGATTCTGATTATATTTTTCTGTGTACACCGGTGCAGCAGAATCTTTCTTATTTGATGCAGTTAAAAGACCTCATACATGCACATACGATTGTGACTGATGTAGGAAGCGTGAAAGGAGACATTCATCGCGCGGTTGTAAAAGCCGGGCTGGAAGGCCATTTTATTGGCGGACATCCGATGGCCGGATCTGAAAAAACAGGTTTTGCCGCCGCCACGCCATATCTGCTGGAAAATGCTTATTATATCATTACTCCGGCTTCCGGGATTTCGAACCTGCAGGTGAATCGTTTCCGCAGTCTTGTATCCGCACTTGGCGCAATTCCGCTGGTACTGGATTATGATCTGCATGACTTTGCAACAGCGGCTATCAGCCATCTGCCGCATATGCTTGCTTACAGCCTGGTCAATCTTGTGAAAGAGATTGATGACAGCGAACATACTATGAAAACCATTGCCGCCGGCGGATTCCGGGATATGACACGAATTGCGGCATCATCGCCTGTGATGTGGCAGGATATCTGTCTGTCCAATAAAAAACAGGTGCTCCAATTGGTGGATTTATATACAAATGAGCTGTCCAAACTTCGTTCTTATATCGAAGCGGAAAGCAAAGACGATATGACGGATTATTTTGCAGGCGCCAAAGACTACCGTGATTCTCTGACCATCCGTCAGCCCGGTTCCATGCAGCCGGTATATGAATTATATTGTGATTTAATAGATGAGGTGGGCGGTATTGCGACATTGGCTACGCTGCTTGCAAGTAATCGTATCAATATCAAGAACATTGGCATTGTACATAACCGTGAGTTTGAGGACGGCGTGCTTCATATCGAGTTCTATGACCAAAGTTCCCTGGATACCGCGGTAACGCTGCTGAAAAAATATCATTATTCTGTTTACGAACGCTAATTTATACTCACAGCCACTAAAACAAAGGAGATTTGATCATGTTAATAAAGCCTTCTCATTGCTTAAAAGGAGAAATTCATATTCCGGGAGACAAATCCATATCCCATCGCAGCGTGATGTTTGGCGCGCTGGCCAACGGAATGACAGAAGTCACACATTTTCTGCAGGGTGCAGACTGCCTGTCTACCATATCGTGTTTTCAAAAACTGGGGATCGAAATTGAAAATACAAAAGATTGCATCCGCATTTATGGCAAAGGGCTGCACGGCCTTCGTCCGTCTGCTTCTGTGCTTGATGCAGGCAACAGCGGCACAACCGTCCGCCTGTTATCCGGTATTCTTGCGGGACAGTCCTTTTCTTCCTGCCTGACCGGAGACGCTTCGATACAAAAACGCCCAATGAAACGTATTATCACCCCTTTGCGTGAAATGGGCGCAGACCTTGCGAGTGTCCATAAAAATGACTGTGCACCATTAAACATCAACGGTTCTGTGCTGCACGGAATCCATTATGATTCACCCGTTGCGTCCGCACAGGTAAAGTCCTGCGTGCTGCTCGCCGGATTGTACGCGGATGGAAACACAAGCGTCACAGAACCTTCGCTGTCAAGAAACCACACCGAACTGATGCTCGCTTCTTTTGGAGCCAGCATATCCAGCCACGGCACTACGGCCCAAATCTGTCCGGATCCCGTATTATCCGGGCAAAAAATCGAAGTACCGGGCGATATTTCTTCCGCCGCCTACTTTATTGCAGCCGCGCTGCTTGTTCCAAATTCAGAAGTACTGATACACAAGGTCGGTATCAATCCGACCAGAGACGGCATACTTCGCGCAGCATCGGCTATGCACGCAAATATTACAAAATTAAATGAACATACAATATCCGGCGAACCAGTCTGTGATCTTTTGGTCAAATCCTCCAGCCTGACCGCAGCTGTCATAGAAGGCGATTTAATTCCTGCTCTCATAGATGAAATCCCGGTTCTTGCTGTTATGGCGGCTTTTGCAGACGGTACGACGATCATCAAAGACGCGGCAGAACTAAAAGTAAAAGAATCCAACCGCATTGACACGATTGTATCAAATTTAAAACACATGGGCGCTGATATAACCGCTACTGAAGACGGCATGATCATTCACGGCGGCAGACCGCTGCATTATGCCGACATAGATCCGCACGATGATCACCGCATCGCAATGTCTTTTGCTGTCGCGGCACTCTGTGCAGAAGGCGGAGCTGAAATTAAAAATGCCGAATGTGTCAACATTTCATATCCTGAATTTTATCACGATTTAAATTCTTTATGCAAATAAATCAAATCCCTGCCGCAGCTTTTAAGCCAACGGCAGGGATTTTGTTTTCACAGCTTTGCAAAAATAACAGTGCATACCGCACTGGACTTGTCACACTTCATAATCCAGACATACTCTCGTCTTCGTATACGGCCGCACTTTGCCATCCGCCACTTTCACATGCTCCGGATGGACGGCATAGCCTTTCAGCGCCTCTTCATTTTCAAATGTACAGTCAAGCATCAGATCTGCGTTCGAAGAACTTAATCCATCTTTATTTACATGAATCTCCAAAAGTCCCGGAATCTTCCCCAAAAGTCCTTCCAGCCCCTGCTTGATCTCTGTTTTTATCGTTTCTTTTTCCTGTACAGTCAGTTTCTCATCTAACTGCCACAATATCACATGTTTTACCAAAATAAATCCCTCCTTGTCTAATAGTCATAAAGCCGCAGCAAATGCGGCGGCATCCGCTCCACCAATTCTGTCAGATGATGTTTCAATTGCATTTCTTTTGAAAGCTTTGGATAAAATGTTGCTGATGCATATGCAAAGACAGAATTTCCCCAAAGATTCATAAGATCAAACAGATACGCACATGGATCCGCGTCATAATGAAGATGCCAGGAAGTTTTCCAAATTACATTCAAACATAACAGCAGCTCTGTGCTGCATTCATAATGTTTTAAAATGTTGTCATACTCCGACTTTAAAATCAATTCTGACGTTTCCGGCAGTTCTCCTTCTATGATCAAATCTATCGCCAGCTTTAAATAGCTGTGTACCGGTTCTGCAAAGTCCTGCTCTAACGGCAGCTTTTCAATACCGCTTTCTGTTACATGCAAATAGGTCCGCATGAAATAAATAAAAATATGATCCATCATCTCTGACGCATACAAATTCCTGACCATGCCCATCGTTTTTCCCTTCTTTCGTTTGATTGATGCGTGTTATTTTCTGCCACCATTATAGCGTATATCATTGCGTATGTAAAGTGCGCCGCATTGATAATCAAGAATGTTTCTTTCACTTTTGGTTATACTAACTTCTATCATCAGGAGGTCAAAATATCATGAAAGTTACAGAAAAAAACAAACCAATACACACAATACCAGACGGCGCATGGGAAGCCGGACTGATCAGCAAACAGGAAGATTCCTTAAAACAAAAGCGTCAAAACGAGATTAATACAGACTCCCAGGGAAATGGGTATCCGACAGATAAACAATATCATAAACAATAAAAATGGCCATTTCCGTGCCCTAATGGGGGCATGCTATCCCCTAACCTGGATGAACCAGAAAAGAAACACTTTTGACATTGTGTTGCGTTTTTTGTTGGCTATCCGGACGCTGGATGAGGGGCGGGGCCTGGATTTCGGCTCCTATTCCAGAATGTT
>CAOKJJ010000278.1 GCA_948468465.1 uncultured Eubacterium sp.
TTTCATTTAAAAATTTTTCGTAACTACTTGACGAATGGAAAAAATATGCTATAATAAACTCTAGTGCTAAAATATAACCTAACAGTTGATATGCACAATACGCAACTGGAGGGAGGTTAGGTGTGAGAATATGTCAAATGTGATCGTTAAAGAGAACGAGACTTTAGATTCCGCATTACGCAGATTCAAAAGAAATTGCGCAAAAGCAGGAATTCAGCAGGAGATTCGTAAGAGAGAACATTATGAAAAACCAAGTGTTCGCCGCAAGAAGAAATCCGAAGCTGCAAGAAAACGTAAATATAACTAATGGTACAGATTTAGAAAAGCTGTTGCATATGCAACAGCTTTTTCAAATGTTAAGTGTTTTTTTGAAACGGTTGACGGCAATAAATGGCTGTGTTAATCTGTTAGCAGCAAATACAGCAGGAGGATCATAGATATGGAAAACAGAATTTCAGGAACAACAGGTTTACTTGCGCTGATTGGTTCGCCAGTCGGACATTCAGGCTCTCCGGCCATGTACAATTACAGTTTTCAGAAACTGGGCCTGGATTATGTATATGTGGCGTTTGATGTAGCGCAGGATAAGGTAGGACAGGCAATCGAAGCGATGCGTACGTTTCATATGCGCGGCTGCAATGTGACGATGCCGGATAAGACCGAAGCGGCAAAATATATGGACGAGCTGTCGGATGCCGCGCGTTTGATCGGTGCGGTCAATACAATTGTCAATGACAATGGAAAACTTACCGGGTATATTACGGACGGAGAAGGGTTTGTAAACAATCTGCGTGACCATGGCGTGGAGATTGCGGGGCAAAAGATTACGATCGCGGGCGGCGGCGGAGCCGCGACAGCCATCCAGGTGCAGTGTGCGTTAGACGGAGCAGGGGAGATTTCTATTTTTAACAGGAAGGATGAATTTTTTCACAGGACGTTGGAAACAGCGGAGAAAATAAAAAAACAGAAGCCGGACTGCAGCGTAAATGTATATGATATCGCAGATGAAGCGAAAATAAAAGAAGAAATCAGTACGAGTGATATTTTTGCGAATGCAACGATTTTAGGCATGAAGCCGATGGAAAACGAGAGTGTTGTAAAAGACGTTTCGGCATTTCGGCCGGGTTTGGTCGTCTGCGATGCCGTCTACAATCCGAAACAGACAAAATTGCTGCGTGAAGCGGCACAGGCAGGCTGCACCTGTATTTCCGGCGAGGGGATGCTGCTTTGGCAGGGAGCGGCGGCGTTTAAGCTGTATACTGGTCAGGATATGCCGGTGCAGGAAGTGAAAGAAAGGTTTTTTAGCTAAGCAGGCAGGCTTTAAGAATGATTTAATAAAAACAGAGTATGATAAATTTTATAGATCAGAAAAATAATCAGATCGAAAAACAATCAGATCGAAAAACAATCAGATCAAAAAATAATCAGATCGAAAAAACAATCAGGAGGACCTATATGAGTGAACTATCCCATTTGGATGAACTGGAAGCGGAAGCCATATATATCATTCGTGAAGTGGCGGCGGAATGTGAAAAACCAGTGATGCTTTATTCGATTGGCAAAGACAGCTCTGTGATGCTGCATTTGGCTATGAAGGCATTTTATCCGGAAAAACCCCCGTTTCCGTTTCTGCATGTCAATACGACATGGAAATTTAAGGAAATGATTTCTTTTCGTGACCGCATGGCTAAAAAGCTTGGCATTGAAATGCTGGAATACATTAATGAAGACGGCGTTGCAAGGGGCATCAATCCGTTTGACCATGGCGCTGCCTATACGGACATCATGAAGACGCAGGCGCTAAAGCAGGCGCTGAATAAATATGGATTTACGGCGGCTTTTGGAGGCGGGCGCCGCGATGAGGAAAAATCCAGGGCAAAGGAGCGTATTTTTTCTTTCCGTAATGAAAATCATGCATGGGATCCGAAAAACCAGCGTCCGGAAATGTGGAAGCTGTTTAATACGATGATTCATCCGGGCGAAAGCATCCGGGTGTTTCCGATTTCGAACTGGACGGAAAAAGACATCTGGCAGTATATCAAGCAGGAAAACATTGAAATTGTGCCTCTTTATTTTGCGAAAGAGCGTCCGGTCGTTTACCGGGACGAAAATATTATTATGGTGGATGACGACCGTATGAAGCTGCGTGACGGGGAAAAAATAGAGCATAAAAAAGTACGGTTCCGCACGCTGGGCTGTTATCCTCTGACCGGAGGCTGTGAATCGCAGGCGGATACGCTGGATGCGATTATAGAAGAAACATTAAGCGCGGTAGAATCTGAACGGACTTCAAGAGTCATTGACCACGAAGCGGCCGGAAGTATGGAAAGAAGAAAGCGGGAGGGATATTTCTAAATGAACGGGTTATTAAAATTTATTACATGCGGAAGTGTCGATGATGGAAAATCCACGCTGATCGGCCATATTTTGTATGACGCGAAGCTGATTTACGCAGATCAGGAGCGTGCGCTGGAATTAGACAGCAAGGTCGGCAGCAGGGAAGGAGCGATTGATTATTCCCTGCTGTTAGACGGACTGATGGCGGAACGGGAGCAGGGCATTACGATAGATGTGGCATACCGCTATTTTACAACGGACAACCGCAGCTTTATTGTGGCTGATACGCCGGGGCATGAGGAATATACGAGAAACATGGCGGTTGGGGCTTCCTTTGCGGAGCTTGCGGTCATTCTGATTGACGCGCAGGCGGGCGTGCTCGTGCAGACAAGACGCCATGCCAGAATCTGTTCGCTGATGGGCATCAAATATTTTGTGTTTGCGGTCAATAAAATGGATCTGGCCGGCTACAGCGCGCAGAGATTTGAGGAGATTACAGCACAGATTCAGGAGCTGTCCGGGGAATTGTCGCTGGAGAGCGTAAAAATTATTCCGGTATCCGCGACGGAAGGGGATAATATTACGAAAAAAAGCGCAAATATGCCGTGGTATGATGGAGAAGACTTATTAACCTATCTGGAAAACATCGACACAAGTGAAAAGACGATGGAAGCAGGCGCTTATATGCCGGTGCAGCGGGTCTGCCGTCCGAATCATGAGTTCCGCGGCTTCCAGGGCCAGGTGGAAGCAGGGGAATTCGCGGTTGGGGATATGATCGAAGCGCTGCCCGGACATCAGAGGGCAAGCGTAAAGTCCATACTGATCGGAGATCAAAAAGCAGAGCGGGTCAGCAAAGGCCAGCCGGCAACGATTCAGCTCGACCGAGAGATCGACATTTCCCGCGGCAGCGTAATCACAAAAGATGCGCCGATTTCATTATCGAAAAAGATAACGGCGACGATTTTATGGATGGATGATGCCTGCCTGAATACAGAGCAGGACTATTTGGTCAAGATCGGCACGAAGCAGATACCGGCCATGGTCAGCAGCATTCATTATAAAATAGATGTCAATACCGGAAAGCATCTGCCGGCGGTATCGCTGCAGAAAAATGAGATCGCAATGTGTGATATTGTACTTTCTGAAAATATTGCGGTGGATGAGTTTCGCAGCCATAAGACGATGGGTGAGCTTATATTTATAGACCGTGTCAGCCATATGACCTCTGCGTGCGGTGTTGTGGAAAGTACAAGGGGCAAAGGCGAGCGGGATACAATGGCGACGTTTTGGTATGGGGACCTAAGAGCCGGAGCAGGCATTTTTAAAGAATATTACCTGAATCTGTTTTTGGATACGATTACAAAGGAAAGTCCGCATAACGGCCGGTATACGGTAGGAGATTCCGTGCCGATCCATGGAGAGAGCTATCATTATCCGGCGTATTTTGACATGATTATTTTACATGAGCATATGGCTGTCAGCATTCGTGACAGCAAAATCACAAAAGTCATGTCCGTCTACGACTACAAGTACGAAGGATATCCGATTGTAAACGGCAGAGGCTGCGGCGTGCGCGCGGAAAGCCAGGAGGAAGTGGATCAGTTTATTCATGAATTTGAGATGACGGATAAGGACGGAACGGCAGAGTTTTATAACAGATGGCTGCAGTTTGAAAAATACAGGAGCATTGTATTTAAGGATAATTTTTGGCGTGAAGCGGATATTTAACAGCTTCGATTTTACATGAACTTTACAATTGGATAACATGGATTTTACCAGGGCATAATAAAATACTGTCAGAACATATGATTGAGAACAGAAAAGAGGAGCAGATTTATGAACGATATTTTGCAAATTCTATTCGGTTTACTCGGCGGCCTGGCAGTATTTATTTTTGGCATGAACATGATGAGCGAATGCCTGCAGA
>CAOKJJ010000279.1 GCA_948468465.1 uncultured Eubacterium sp.
TGAAATTTTGCTTTGCACTGACACGAATCAGTCAGCACTAAACTCTAATTTCTGCCCGGATGGAGCACTAGCATGAACACATACATATTTACTATAACATATTTAGATAGAAGTATTCCAGTAAAATATTTATAAATTTCATTTTTACAGCAAATAATCCCCCACCAGGCGTACCGCAATTTCCTTCGCCGCTGTACTTGAAACATCCGCCCCGTCTGTCCTGCCAAGATATACGCAAAAATAAATCTGCCTGCCCGCCTTATCTGCAAATCCGCTAAACCAGGCATCCACAACAACGCCTTCTTCCATGCCCATCCCGGTTTTTCCATAAATAAAAGCATCGGTCTGCGACTGCTCTACCAGCATGACCTTTTTTAATTCGTTTCGCGTCTGTTCCTGATAAATGGAACGTTCCCCAAAAATGCGCTCCATCACTTCTGTCTGCTCTTTTGGAGAAATGGTTAACGATGATTCGATCCAAAATCCGGTTAGCGCCCGATTATTATTGTTCGTATTCAACCGCCCTTCCCAATCGGAAATATCGCAGTTTCCATACATTAACCGGTCTAATTCCGCCTGCATCAAATCTTTGCCGATCTCATCCGCAACTTCCCGAAAATACCAGACGCAGGACTCACGAAACGCCGTTTGAAAATCCAAATCCTGATTCCATGTATCCTTCCAAAACGTGTCACCGCTCCATTGGCGCACAGAATGCGCCGGATCAAGCAGCCCATGTTCCAAAGCAATCATAGATGAAACAACCTTAAATGTAGAACATGGGGATCTTCTCGTATTGGCAAGCTTTTTATGAAACACCGTATACCGCTCCGCCGACGTGTCCAATATCACCGCTGCTCCTTGAAGCCCATTAAAATATTTTGACCAGTCTGCCTGTTTGACTTCTAATCCTGCTGATTTTTGCTTTGCTGCCTGTGAATCTGCTGTCCGAGAATCCGCTGCCTTCCCTGCTGTTTGATCCTTTGCCGTGCTTTGCTGCGCCTTTTCAGGTTCTTGTGCCTCCTGGCTTGTTGATTTGCCTGTACAACTGCAAAACAAAAACATTCCCGCCATTCCAAGGAGAGCTGCTTTTCGAACACATTTCCTTTTTCTCATAACCTTTCGATTCCTTTCCAAAATCTGACGATTTGCATATTCTTATACGTACACGTTCACATTTCCTTTTTAGTGTCAATGCCCCTGTACAGTTATAAATATTACATAGGTAAGAATTAAATGTCAAGCTCTTTCACATATTGTGGATTTTGGTATGCACCCATGCAGGTTCCTTCTTACGAATAGATTGCCATAAAGCAAAAGAAAAATTAAAACAACTTCTAGCTCTGAATGTGCCTTTAACACTTTGGCAATAGATGAGCCGCTTGAATATGCAAGACTTTATCTTGATAGGAATATGCAGATGTGGGTGGATGCGGAAGATTCATTGGAATTTTTGTAAATTTAAAAAGAAAATCTTAAATGTTTGCAACTTTTCCCCAGATTCACTCGAAGAGAGGTTCCATGAACTAAGACCGCCGTCATCGTTTTTCCCCATCTTCTGGTACTCTGCATACGCGTCCTTATCCATTGTCCGCATCATGTCAATCGCACTTGTTGTCTGGACGAGATTGCTCCCATGTCCTAAATACCTGCCCTGCGCCAAACGCAAACCGCCGTGTAAGCATATTAACTCTGTTTCCCCCGCTTTCCAATAGGCAGGCCGCCGCATATGGCGGTAAAACTTTTTTTATCCGGCTATTGACAATTAAGTGCTTGTTGTTTATACTGTGTATATGTCAACATCACACTAGAGAAAGGAGAGATGAAATTTTTGAAGATACTTATTTCAAATACCTCTGACAGCCCCTTGTATCAACAGATCAAAGACCAGATCAAAGACGCTGTACTTAAAGAAGAACTGAATGAAGGGGACGCACTCCCCTCTATACGCGCCTTTGCGAATGATTTGAAAGTCAGCGTCTTAACGATCCGACGGGTTTATGAGGAATTGGAACAAGAAGGCTTTGTAACAAGCCAGGTGGGGATAGGAACTTTTATATCTACAGGCAATCTTGAGCTGCTCCGGGATTCCAAACGGCGGCTTGTAGAACAAAAAATGCTGGACATGATACAGACAGCAAAATCACTGAAAATAAGTAAAGAAGAACTCAATGCCATGATGGATATTCTTTACGAGGAGGATTAAAATGAATGATATTTTGAACGTAGAGAACCTGAACAAATCGTATGGGGATTTCTCTTTAACAGATGTGGCTTTTTCTTTACCGGAGGGCTGTATAACAGGTTTCATCGGGATTAACGGTGCGGGCAAAACCACCACATTGCGGACGCTTTTAGGACTGGCGAAAAAGAAGTCTGGCAATATTCAATTTTTTGGCCTTGAAATGGAAAAGAACGAGAAGAAGATCAAAAACCGTATCGGCATTGTTTTAGATGACGGCTGTTTTTATGACGAGCTTTCTTTATCTGAAATGAAAAGCATTATTGCATCAGCATATACCGAATGGTCTGAACAGGATTTCAAGCGGTATATGGATATGTTTTCCCTTGATCCAAAGCAAAAAATCAGTACGCTTTCCAAAGGCATGAAGATGAAATATGCGCTTGCCTTAGCCCTTTCCCATCATGCGGAGCTTTTAATCATGGACGAACCGACCAGCGGGCTTGACCCCTTAATCAGGAGTCAGCTCTTAAAAGTTCTGACGGATTACATGGAAAACGGCGGCAAAGGGGTTTTCTTTTCAACACATATCACCTCTGACCTTGATAAAGTCGCTGATATGCTCATCATGATCCATGACGGGCGCATTATCTTCCAGGAGGAAAAAGACTTTCTGCTTGACACATACCGGATTGTCAAAGGTGATGTGAAAGCACTGACGGATGATAGGCGTAAGCTCTTTCTAAGCCTGTCAGAAACCGCCTTTGGATTTACGGGGGTTACAAAGCAAATAACAGAGGTACAGTCCTTTTTCCCGGACGCTATGGTCGAGCGTCCTACGATAGAGGACATCATGCTCGCCAATATAGGAGGATATAAGAAATGATGCTGTTCCATTTGATAAAAAAAGACGTTCTCATTGTAAAAAAGTATGTGCTGATCATGCTGGCTGCCGCTGTCCTGATTCCGCCTTTTATGCTCTGGCGCGCACCGCAGTACACCGGGATTTTAGGATTCATGCTGTCCGTCATTTTTTGCGTGTTCATGCTGCTGCAATATGTATCCCTGAAAGAATATCAATTCCCGAAAGCCGCAACATTGCTGTGCGCCACACCATATTCGCGCAGAATGATTGTTTTGTCCAAATATATTTTCTGCATGGTAACTTATATGGCCTGCTGTGTAATATATGGGATTGAAACTTTTATAGTTCCGGGATTAGGCTCATGTGACATCAAGTTATTTGTACTCATGTTTTTTATAACTTCTGTTTTCATTGGCATCTATCTGCCAGTACAATACAAATTAGGGTACGAGAAAACGAAATTTGCTTTTGTCATTGTTATAATGGCTTCCCCTTTTATACTTCCGCAGCTTATGAAAATGGAAAACGTAAATCTGGATTTTCTTTCCCTGTTTTCCCCAGTTCTTACATATGGGGGAATCACCCTCTTAAGCCTGGGGATTTTAGCTGTTTCAACTTTTCTTTCAATGAGATTTTACATCAGTGTAGACCTGGCATAAAAGAAAGGAAATAAAAATATGGACAACGATACAATTTTTCTTTCTGTCATTGCTGCGGCAGCATTGTGTTTCGCACTTATAAACTGTGTTCAATTCCTGCTGAAAAGAAATAGGACAGCACAGACAACAGGGACAATTATTTCAATTAAAATGCCAAATCCTGAAACTGCAAAAGCCCGTAATTCAAAATGGGCAAAAGTTTCATATAAAGTAGATGGGAAAACTTACCAATCACAAAACCGCATCCAAGTTCCTATGGCTTTGCAAATTGGATCGACTGTTAAAATACGTTATGACAAATTCAATCCTGAAAAACTGTATAGCTTTTCCCTGTTACGAATTGTAATATCAATTTTAATTGCCGCTGTTTGTATTTTGGCGGCTGTATTCAAATTAATATAAGGAAAAAAGCAGTCATCCGGGGCCGGGACCGTATCGCGGTATGCCATATCCAGCCTGTAAGCTTAACTTGACCCACAAGTTTATGTGGATATCCTATTGTTTCTATGCTATACTAA
>CAOKJJ010000280.1 GCA_948468465.1 uncultured Eubacterium sp.
TCCTGCCAATAACCATACCGCAGCTTTCAAATTTCTTGAATTTCCTGTTTACAATAGCTGAAAACTATGGTATAGTTATTGACATATTTGATATATTGTTGTGTTTTTAGACATTTTTAATAGAAACGCAAAATAAAGTTGTTTTTTGACTAAAATTCGTTATATTTGTTTGCTTTTTGGATTATTTTAGATTTTATTTGATTTTCTGAATATTTCAGTTTTTTTTTCTTTTTACTGATTTTTACTATTGCAGTAGTCATTATTATTTTATGATTCACTGCTTTTAAGATATGCTTCTAGCTTTGTAAATAAATGCGGATACAGATTAATTTTTTCATTCTTAAAATTACTGAGCACAGGCGCACTGATCCCTGTCATCTTTGCAATATACTGCTGTGTTCCTTTTTCCAGCGTATGTTTATACAGGTCACGTAATTCCTCCTGTTTCTGCAATTCTTCCTGTGTCAATTCATATTGTTCTTTCTTTGCCATATATGGCTCTCCTTCCTAACTTTACTTTTTATATAAAATATTTTTCTCATAAAAACCGATACTGCATCCGGCAGTATTTGTGGAGGATACTGCCGGATGACCTGTGCCTTGGTGGAATCAGCACAGGATTTTGAAAAATCGTTGAATTGTTTTAGTACTTTTTATATGTACCTTAATGGAGTTCGGTACATGAATAGATGGCATGGCTGTGACACACATACCATCCGTGTGATTTTGGTTTTTACTTCTCCCAGGCATCAGACCTTGGACACCAGCAGTTTTGTTAGCCTGCCCTTTTCCACAATGGCAGACATCTGCTGGTGCCGTTAGTATGATATTCAATAATGTTTTGAATATTTTATAATAAACATCAAATGAATGATGTTATTACCTAACAAAATTTTCTATTCAGGAATTCCCTGATCATAAGGATTTTTTCATTATCATAGTCAACACGCTTATAAAGCCAGTCTGACAGATACTGCGGTGATATCCCCAGGTATGAAGACAATGCGCTTTTCCTGAAATGGTATTTTTCCAGGTATGCAACTGCTTCTTTTCTTAATTCATCCTGCATTCGGCACCTCCATTCATATGGAATTATGAAGTTTCATTACTTCCTTTCCTGGTATGATTTATACATATTCCACATGATTTTCTTCCAAACCCCTTGATTTTTCTATGATCTTTAGTACTTATGCACAATTATTTTTGACGGAACCGGAAACTTTTTCTCTTATTTTATCTTTTGCAATACTTTTCAATTTCCTATATAAGATATCTTCCGCCAGGATTTCATTACCATCCACATTGATATCATTCATTTTCAATGACAAATGATGATATTTATCCATGCCTGCATCCAGAATCCCCAGTTCCTGTAATATCCTGATAACTTCATTAAAATTTCTTGCATCAATATCAGCCATTTTACATAATGCAGACTTTGTAATACGATTATTTTTATTCCATAAAACTGTAATCGTGTTTGAATCACATTTACGGCATATATAGAGCAATACCAAAAGAAGCCTTCTGCAGTCTGTACAGCGTTCCCGTTTTGCTGGAACAATTTTCTTTATCCAGCTTATATCTTCTTTATAAAGAGTTACTCTCCTGTCTGCATTCTTATCATTTTCAAATTCCCATATCTGATAATTCTTTTCCTTATACTCTTGTACATTCTCCAGGCTCTTTCTCGCTTTTGCACCCCGTTTCCGCATTTTATCCATCTCTGTATCACCATCATGTGAAAAGCTGCACCTTGCGCGTTCCACAAGTTCATCTCCAAAACATCCCCACAATATAGTCTTGTCACTGTGTTTCTTCATAAATTTCTTATCTGAATAAAATATTACAAGAAGCGTGTCCAGCAGTTCCGATCTGTCAGGCATAATGTTAAGAAATTCTGATTTTGCAAGTTCATACAAAATATCATAATTCCTGTTATTTTCTTTTGCTGCTTCTTCCGAATCATCTGTATCCTTATATCTGTCATTATTAATCTCGTAAAGCCATTCCTGCATCTCTTCCAGTTTATCCCGGAGTTTTTTATACCGGTGTCCTGTTATGTCAGGAATATACGGCAGCAGGTTTTCCCAGTGGAATTCGTCTTCAATATGAATATCCATGTCAATATTTCCAATAAATTTTTCCAAGTAATGGCATATACGGTTCATGGTGCAGTCTGTATCGTCAAACAATTCTGTATCTATATCAGATTCTGCAACAGCACCGATTTTCTTTAGTTCTTTTTCCTGGCTCCTCTTCTTCCTCCCTGAACGAAGATATTTCATAAAATATGGCTTGCGGTGTTTTTTAAGCATCTTCATTACTTCTTTTGGTATGCCTGCTTCCTCTCCGTGTTTTGCATAATCTATCGTAATGGAGCCAACAACACTCATAATTTTTATGAAATCCTGAACTGTCCGGCCCTGATCAAGTGACCACAATACAGAAATCGGATTTATTACATTGCCTATATTATTTTTATATCCTTTAGAATCGCAATCCAGTATCGTACCAATATCACTCACTCTGATCATTTCTTTCTTCTTTCCGACATCATACGGATACTCGATTTTTTCATGAAATACTGTATTGGAAAAACCACGCATGGCTGCTTCACAGATAACAGGATCATTCACTGTAAGGACATGATCCCCGTCATAATCTGCACTATTGGCTTTCAAAGCGATTGTGTTGCCAAATACCCCGACAATGATCCCAGTCTTTTGATATAGAAACCATTTCTCCATGGCACCGCCTGTAACAACCTGCACAGGGGAATGTTCCATTGCAATGTGCGGCGAACGTATGATATCAACCCACGGCGTACCCTCCAGATGGTTGTTCCAGTAATTTGAGTAAATCTGATTGTATTTCAAAAGTCCCGTAACCTCCAGCCCGAATATATGCTGCATCAGTGCAAACAGATCCGGCGTAAGTGTCTGGTAATTTCCTCTTACTGTAATTTTACCAGTATAAGCACGTTCTTTTGTGGAATTCAAGTCCTGCCTGATTTTCTTCTTTATGAAATCATCATGAAACAATGAATGGTTATAATACATGGCGTGGTAATAAGACGGAAATTTTGACCATTCAACTTCACTGTCCTTATCATCTTTGTCGCAAATGCCCCTGAATTTCAAAAAACCTTCTACACTGGAACACGCACCCATATAGCTTTTTACTGTTGAAGAACATAATTTCTTAATTCCATTTTCGTCAAGGTGCAATGTCTGCAACGGCTGATATGCCATCACAGTTGTATCTTTTAATTCTGAATAAGAAACATCATATTCCGATATATTAAATGTTCGTTTATATCCATGTACTTGCTTATCAAATTCATTGCGCCATTCCTGTACCGAATCATACAGATCATGGAATTTGAACTGGCTCTTTGTAATGATGCAGTCGATCTTATCATCAAACAGATCCCATTCTTTACCGTTGATATCTGTTATCTTTCTAACATGGTATTCCTTTGCAAACTCCTCTGCAGGCATGACATAGAGTTTCCCCTTCAGGCATGGAATACACCGGAACTGGAAGGATGCCGGAATATAATCCAAATTCAGTTCCCTGCTCCATTCTTCCGCTTTTTTAACTGTAACAATGCCTGCACCATCAAAAAGATTTGTTGGTATTCTTTTTACCTTATCATGAAGAACCGTGAACCTGCGGTGTATATTCCCATTTTCATCCTTTGTATCAGTTTCCCTGACAACATCGACTTTTGCTTTCATCCGTATTTCTTTATCATCAACAACAACGATATTTGGCATGGATACCGGAATACTGTCTGTGGCAGCAAGCCCTATATAGGAATTCCATTTTGACATAAACCTGTATTCTGTGTCTGGATTAATTCCACATAACAGAATTTCCATAGCCTTATCCCATATATTTTCTGCTACAAGCATTGCCTTCTGCGTCCTGCTGTGGCTGGATGATACAATGATCCGTTTATATTTTCTGCCATTATACGTAACAATACATTCAGTGTTTTTCATCTGGTCTTTATACTTTGTATATGACCGCCCTACTTTTAATGAGAGAAGATTTTCAACATAATCCCTGTTTATTCTGCTCCTTTTCGTCTTCCTTTTTGATACTTCGCTGTCTTTTGATAGAAATCTGATGATACGGATCAGCTCTGATTCAGCTGTAAGAATCATATGCTTTCTTTTATCATGGTT
>CAOKJJ010000281.1 GCA_948468465.1 uncultured Eubacterium sp.
TTTTTTGTCAATACTTCTTGAAAAATTATGGCAAATTATATACATTCCTTATTGTTTTACAAATTGAACTGTTCAATATGTTAAAAAAATATGCACAACTTTCGATTATCGTTCGTCAAAAAAACAGCGCTGTATTATATCTATTGTTAGTTTATGCCGGATACGGCATATGGTTCCATAACTGTTACCTACAGACGGCAGCTTTATTTTGCAAACTGGCTCCTATATAGTGTCGCATAAAATCCGTTTTTTTGCAATAGTTCCTTGTGAGATCCCTGTTCAATAATTTTTCCGCTCTTCATGACGAGTATAATGTCCGCACTTTCAATCGTAGACAAACGATGCGCCACGATAAAGCTCGTCCTTCCCTGCATCATAGATGCAAATGCTTTTTGAATCCGTATTTCCGTACGTGTATCAATCGAAGAAGTCGCTTCATCTAAAATAAGCATCGGAGGCAGACAGAGCATGACTCTTGCAATGCATAACAGCTGTTTTTGTCCCTGCGAAAGGTTGCCGCCGTCTTCTGTAACATAGGTATCATACCCGTCTGGCAGACGTTTAATAAAACTATGCGCATGCGCTGCCTTTGCCGCCTGAATCATCTCCTCTTCTGTCGCATCCGGCCTTCCCATGCAGATATTATCCCTGATCGTTCCACTGCGCAGCCACGTCTCCTGCAGCACCATCCCATACGAACCACGCAGGCTCTTTCGCGTGATCTGACGGATATCGGTATGGTTTACTTTAATGGCCCCGGCATCCGGGTCATAAAACCGCATCAGCAAATTGATCAGCGTCGTTTTTCCGCATCCCGTTGGGCCAACAATCGCAATTCGCTGACTCGGACGCACATTCAAATTAAAATCTTCAATTAACTTTTGATCTGGTTCATAAGAAAAGCTTACATGCTCCAAATCCACACTGCCATCCGCATGTTCCAGCACCTTCGCGTCCGCGGCATCCGGAATCTGCGGTTCTTCTTCAATTAAATCGAAAATACGCGCGGCACAGGCAAGTGCGTTTTGAAGCTCAGTAATCACCCCTGATATTTCATTAAAAGGCTTTGTATATTGGTTTGCATAACTCAAAAAACAGGAAAGCTGCCCAACCGTTAAATTCCCCGCGATTACCGAAAGCGCTCCAAACACTGCCACGCCGGTATAAACAAGACTGTTTACAAAACGGGTAGCAGGATTGGTAATCGAAGAAAAAAAGATCGCACGCAGCGAATATTTTTCCAGATCCGCATTCAGTTCATCAAACTGATCCACCACTTTTTGTTCCCTGCCAAATGCCTGCACGACTTTCTGATTTCCGATCATCTCATCTATGAGCGCCGTCTGCGCTCCTCTGCTCTGAGACTGCTTTTGAAACATCTGGTATGTGCTTTTCGCGATATATGCTGCTACCAAAAGCGATACAGGAGTTACAACAACCACGACCGCCGTTATCATAATATTTATCGAGATCATAAAGCCCAGCGTACCCACAATTGTTAAAACTCCAGTAAATAATTGCGTGAACCCCATCAGCAAACCATCTGCAAACTGATCCACATCTGCAATCACACGGCTCACGATTTCTCCTGTCGGATGTGCGTCCAGATATTTTAACGGCAGTTTTTCTATCTTTTGAAATGCTTCCTCCCGGATATCCCGGATCACCTGATACGTAATCCGGTTATTAATTACGTTCATCAGCCATTGCGCCGCTGCCGTCACCGCAATCATAATACCAGCCTTTTTTATAATAGATAAAATACCGGCAAAATCGACCAGACCTTTTTCCACAATAAGATCTACCGCGTTTCCTGTCAAAATCGGAAAATATAACGTGGCAAATACCGTAACCGCTGCAAACAAAAGCGACAGCAGCACTAGAATCCGGTACTGCTTAATATAGGCAAGCACTTTTCGGACTGTCTGAGATTGTCTTTTCCTGCCTTCCATTACGGCATTCCCCCTTTCTTATTATTTCCCTTTTCAGATTTTATTTTTTTATCATTTCTGTATTTAAACTTCGTATTTCCAAATTCTGTATTCTCAGATTTTATATTTCCAGATTCTGTATTCTCAGATTTTGCATCTCCTGATTTTGTACTTCCGGATTCTATGTTTTCCGTCTTAAACTGTGATGCATAAATCTCCTGATAGACACCGCAGCTTTCCAACAGCTGTTCATGCGTTCCTTTACCTGCCAGTTCGCCGTCATCAAGCACTAAAATACAATCCGCCGACTGCACCGAAGAAGTTCTCTGCGATACAATAAATACAACCGGATCATAATCCAGTTCCCGCAGAGAAGCCCGCAGTCTGGCATCCGTCGCAAAATCGAGCGCGCTCGCGCTGTCATCTAAGATCAATATTTCCGGTCTGCGTACCAGCGCCCTCGCAATGGTCAGCCGCTGTCTTTGCCCGCCGGACAGATTTTTGCCTCCTTGTTCGATCGGTTCATCAAGCCCCATCTCTTTGGCCTGAATGACGTCTGATGCCTGTGCCGATGCAATGGCCGCCTGCAGCTGCTCATCTGACGCATCCTCATTCCCCCATTTCAGATTTTCCCGAATGGTGCCCTGGAACAATACTGCTTTTTGCATTACCATACCGATTTTGCTGCGAAGCTCTGACAGATCATACTGACGAACATCTTTCCCGTCTACTTTTACAGCTCCTTTAGATACATCATAAAATCTTGGTATAAGATTTACCACCGTACTTTTTCCAGAACCGGTTCCTCCGATAATACCAATCGTTTCTCCTGGATATGCGTCAAAATCAATATCCGACACCGCATATTCCCCAGATCCATGATAGGACATGCTGACATCGGAAAATGACACCTTCGGTATTTTTTCCGATGCCCGATTTCCCGTACCTGCCGTAACAGCTGCCATCGTCTGCGCATCCGGCTCTTTCATCCCGGCCTGCACCTCCAGCACATCAGCCACACGCTTTCCGCATGCAATTGCTTTTGTTACGCTTACAATCAGATTTGCCAATTTGATCAATTCCACTAGAATCTGCGACATATAGTTAACGAGCGCCACAACTTCCCCCTGCGTCAGATATCCGGTATCTACACGCACAGCGCCTGTCCAGATCAGTACAAGAGTTGCCACATTAATAAGCACATAAGTAACCGGGTTCATTAATGCCGAGATTCTTCCCACATACTGCTGATCTTCATTCAGCATTTGATTTTTATGATTAAACTTGCTGATTTCCTCGTCTTCTTTATGGAACGCACGGATTACACGGACTCCCGTAAGATTTTCACGTACAAGCGTCAGCACCCCGTCCAAACCGTTCTGCACTTTTTTATAAAGCGGAATGCTCACACACATTACGCCAAATACAACAAGGGATAACAACGGAATCGTTACAACAAAAATAAAAGCCGCCTTCACATCTACCGTAAATGCCATGACCATTGCGCCAAAAACAATAAACGGCGACCGCAGAAACAGGCGCAGAAACAAATTAATACCCGCCTGCACCTGGTTAATATCACTCGTCATGCGGGTAATCAGCGTTGAAGTTCCGATCTGGTCAAGTTTTGAAAAAGACAAATTCTGAATATGCACAAACGTAGCGTGACGCAGCTTTGCAGCCATACCAACAGCCGCTTTTGCGGCAAAAAATTGTGCCGTAATGGAACATACCAGTCCAATGACACCAAGTCCGATCATTACCAGGCACATGCGTATCACATAGCTTTTATCGCTTCCTGCGATACCAACGTCAATGATTGCAGCCATAACCAATGGCACAATCAGCTCAAAGATCGCTTCCAGCATTTTAAACAGCGGGGCAAGGATGCTTTCTTTTTTATAATCCTTTAAGAAATACAATATTTTTTTCATAACTATTTACCCTCTGAATCACAGGTTATCATCATCCAAAAAACAGTATCTGCTTTGAGTGCGTTTTTATTCTGCTAATCAATTCTTTTCCATCACACCCAATGCCACAATGTCATTTACTTAATGGATTCCCAGATGGCTCTGCGCCTGGATGAACAAAAACGCAACATTTTTGACATTGTGTTGCGGGGGGGGTGGCTATGCGGACGCCGGGTGAGGGGGAAATGGCCTGGCTTGCGGCTCCTATTCCAGAATGCTAAGAATCTCTAGGCATTCTGCATGAACGTA
>CAOKJJ010000282.1 GCA_948468465.1 uncultured Eubacterium sp.
TATATGGCAGAACGCAGGGAAGAACAGAAAAACACCGAGTTATTGGAAATGAGAAACAGTTTATTAGCAGAAAATTATAAGGCAGTCAGCAATATTTATATGAGTAACGCAAAGCTATACCACGATTTAAACAATCACCTGAATGTACTGTACCAAATGCTGGAAGATAATAAAATTAATGATGCGAAAGCTTATATCGAAAAAATAAGCAGGCCTGTTACGAAGCTGTCCAAAACAGCGTGGACAGGGAATGGCCTTATAGACGCTATCCTAAACAGCAAAATTGAAAAGATGCGGGAATATGGGATGGATGTTGATATTAACGTTGAATTTCCGCGGAATACAGACATAGAGCCACATGATTTATGTATAATATTGGGAAATCTGATAGATAATGCGATTGAAGCGACAGAAAAATCCGCCATACCAGGCAGTATCGCTATATGTATCAGGAAGATTAATCATTTTACTATCATCCAAGTATCAAATCCATATACCGGAAATAAAGGAGAATATATAGGGCTGCCCGCCACAACAAAGTGGGATACGAAACGTCATGGCTGGGGGCTCTTGAGTGTGGCTGACGCGGTCAAGAAATATAACGGAACATTGAAATGCAAAAACGAAAATAATAGGTTTATAGTTACAGCCATGCTTTTTTTTGAGGAAGCTTCTGGGGACTAAATGAATTCGCGGCCAGATTTCAATGGTTTGGTGGTCAAATGAAACATTTCTGTAATAGATGTGCTAATGTTATTATAAAATAATTTAATTGAAAAGGAGATTCTGAATTATGAAGAGATTACTATGTTTAATGATGTCTATTATGATTGGTGTTTTGTCTACATCAATAACTGCATTTGCACACGATTCCGGTATTGATTTCGTACAAGAATTGGATGAGATAGAAATGTATGACCGGAAACTTAACCGTAATGTTAAAATAGGTATTATCAAGACACAGCAAACAAGAATTGAAAATGAATTAATTGATACATATAAGGTTTTTACAGACGGTATTTTAGACTATACACTTCAAGTGGATTTGAATAATGATAGGGCATATCTGAAATATCGTGATGGGCATACAGAAGAAATTGTTATTAGTGAATCCGTTGTTGTGGAAAAAATCCCAGATAATACGAACCCGGTAATAGATGAGCCAAAAAGTAATGGAACAAAGGCTGCTGCAAATTATATAGGTAATGAACCGTTTGAGATTACTTCATCCGGTGCACAGCGCACACTTGGAACAACTATGTATAGCGGATATGAAGCAATGGGCAGCCTGTCATATTATAATCCGGCTGAAACTGGATTTTTGCAAAGAAAAAATTCTGGATATACAACTTTTGACTCATATAGATTCACAATATCAGCCGGAACGGCATTTGGGACAGCGGTTGGGATTATTGCTTCCGTGGTAGCTAGCGGGGGTGTTAGTGTGTCAACAACTATAATATCATCTTTATTTAGCGGGATAACAGGTGCTGTATCAGGAAGTATCATAGATTCGGTTGTAAATGGAACATTTCGGTGCCGTGAATATCGATGGGATTATAGAGTACGTCTTAATTCTAATACGGGCACCATTAAAAAAACTGCATATAAGTGCCGTTATTGGTGGGAAATGTACAATAATAATGGAATACGGGCATTTGAATATAGAAATAACTTAAGAAATGGATGGCTGTTGTCAAATTCTGAATTAATTGCGGTAGCATTGGGGAGGGCGTAAAAATGTACTGGGTGTTATTTTTCTTTATATGTGGTATACGTGACCTTATGGACGCAAAACCGCTATTTAAGAATAATGATATAGGTTGTTTAAGTGGCGATATCCGCAAAAAGTATCGCCGCAGGCGGGGAAGCGCTTTTCTCTTATGTTCGGCAGTTGCTGCGTATATCTTTGCATTTGAAACGATATATGGGATAAGGCTGGGTTTTAGATCAGCTTTTATATATTTTGGGATTCCATATGCTATTCCTATTTTATATATCATTTACTTGAAGAAAAAATATCATGTTCCAGGGTTTTGGACTAAGAAGCAGGATAAAGATGATTGTGGCTAATGCTCCTATTGCTTGCTTAGAATTAGTAAATGAATTTATTTGCATAAACTACTGCCGTTTAGTTTAAAGGGGGCTGTCATTTATTTGCAACTATTGGCAACTCAATTGTGGGTTCTGCCTGCTCACTGCGTCCAGGCAGATAATCCACAATAGCAATAGGCAGATAACTATGAATAATTTGACAGGAGGAGATTGAGGAATGGTTTCCTTTTGTCAAATTATGGGGGTATATTCCAGTAATATTGCGTAGGAGGTTGTCCAAAAACCACCAAGCAATAGAATTAGATATTTGCAGAAAGAACTTTGGCGGCAGGCATATATCTTATGGCGTTACTGCAAAATATTGCAAGGTACAAAAGCGGTAAAAATATTTTAGTGTATCTGCTGCATTTCCCAATAAATATGGATTGCAGCATCATTTTTTAGTAGGATTGAAAGGCAATGTGCCTGTTCCCGATACGGCCTTTTCTGTTATCTGGATTCTGCATGTTCTGCCCGTTTCCGCTTTTCCACCTGTAACTGTGGCTCTGGTTTTCCAAGGATGGCATTGATGTTGGCGCAGACAGTGTTTAACTCTTTCTGGTGGTCGCGGTTATGCTGGTATGCCGCCTGTTCAGATTCTTTTTTCTGGATAAGCCTTGCTTTTTCTTCTTTCAGAAGTTTCAGCGTCGGCAGCTTTCCGGGAACCGGGCTGTCTGTGCCACTGGCCGCTTTTTCTTTCAGGAACCGTGCGGCAGTTTCGTAAAGCGTGATCTGCGTCGCATGCTCCTGGCGGAATTTCCCTTTGTTCTTTGCTTTTAAAAACTGCCCGTAAACGGCTTTGTTTGCAAGGTACTGGCCGGTGTAGTGGATCTGTTCATTCACTTCTTTTAAACGTTGCTCTGTCTTTTTTAATGTCTTTCTTGAGAATCCCGTTTCCGCTTTTGCTTCTGCAAGCCTGTTTTCCAGAATCTCCCTTGTGTCATAGCCGTGCTCCTCGATATAAATGAGTGTTTCAGCCATGCGCTTTAAGTTTGCAATTTTTACTTTCTGTGCGTAAGCCTGGTTCTGCTGTGCTTTGATGCAGCTCTGCAGATCGGTGACAAGGCGTAGCTTGGAATGAAAGTACAGGATGGAAACGGAATCATATGCCGGTATCTTGTTTTTATCATGCCCGGAAATATTTTTAAATGCATCTGTGCTGTTTCCTGCATTCCGGTTTGCGTATCCGGGGGTGTCTGGAGTTTTTTTGGTTTTTTCCGCGCCGTATTCGGAACTATCCGCACTGTATCCGGAAATGTCCATACCGTGTTCTGGTTTTTCCGCAGCACCAGGGCGGGCCGTTTCATAAACAGGGTTATCCTGTTTAAACGGTTCGGATTCTGCAGGACAGGCATTTCCCTGTTCCTGGCTTCTTATGCTGTCTGGAACTTCTGCATTTTCTGCGATCTGTTTTAAAATGGAATCCGTTTTATAAAGCGCACCAAGGCTTCTGTCAGTGATGAATTTTGAACGGTCCGGGTGCAGGTAGCTGAACCGTCCGCGGCTTTCTTTTAAAAGCACCCCGTATTTTTCAAAAAGGATTTTTTCAAATTCAGCGGCTGTGCGTGCATGGTGTGCTGCGTCTTCTATGGCATCCCGCAGGAACTGTTTTTGCGTCTGGAATACAGAAGGCTTCTGTGCGCTGTCCGCAGGAATCTGTCCGGGGACTCCGGCTGTTTTCTGTTTCCCGTGCTGTGCGGCGCGGTATTCCCGGTCTGTAATCTTTTTTGGCGAGGGTGCGAGCAGCTCCACCTGGTGCAGTTTTTCATGGCGGCACATATCCATGACGGACTGCTTGAGGAATGCCAGGTATTTTTTCGTAACATGGTGTTTGTATCCGGCGCGGGAATCGCATGGCCGCTCCATATAATCCCTGTGCTCCACATCAAATTTGCGGACGCTGTTGATTATAATATGCGTGTGGATGTTCCCGCTGCCGTTATG
>CAOKJJ010000283.1 GCA_948468465.1 uncultured Eubacterium sp.
GTAAGCGATGAATAACCTGCCGTCCCACAAGAACAGGATTTTGCCCTATAATGATAGCAACTTGGAGCGAATATCTACATCAGTTCTTGATCAAGCAGTCCGGCAGCCATCTGTCTGGCATCCGCTGCTGCTATCAGCTCCAAAATAACTATCAGGAGATGATGCTATGTCAAAGAAAATACGCAGCGACCAGGAATGGCTGGAGCTAATCCAGGAGTGCCGCGCCAGCGGCCTGTCTGTCAAAAACTGGTGCCAGACACGTTCTATATCCATAAAAACATTTTATAATAAAGCCGCAGATTTAAGAAAAAAGTCCTGTGGCATACCAGGATCACAGACAGCTGCTTCTGGGCAGAAACACGAAGTGGTTCCTCTGGAAATGGCTGCTGATCCGGTGCTTTATCCACTGGATCCCGCCGGTGGTGCAATGCAGGTCCCGTCTGCCCGTGTTGTTGTCACAGTCAGGATATCCGGATACCGTGTTGAAATCTTGGAAGGCGCTTCAGAAGACATCATTCGCAATACGCTTCTGGCGCTGGGATCTCTGTGTTAGGCGCATTGTCCGGTGATACAAAAGTTTATATCGTCACCGGGCGCACGGATATGCGGCGCAGCTTCGACGGCCTTATGGCCCTTATCCGCGACACTTACCAGATGGATCCTTATGCAGATGCACTGTACCTGTTCTGCGGCAGAAAAAGAAATACGCTCAGGGCTCTGTACTTTGACCAGACGGGATTTGTGCTCTGCACGAAACGGCTGGATAATGGAAAGTTCCAGTGGCCGCGCGATGCGAAAGAAGTCAGGCTGCTCACCCGCCAGCAGCTGCGCTGGCTTCTGGAAGGACTCTCCATCTGCCAGCCGAATGCAGTGCAGCCTTCCGGCAGGAAAGATTTCTGACCTTTTGTGCATTATGATGAAATTTAAAAATTTATTTTCCGGCGGCTGGCGCCGTTTTTGAAAGTTATCCACGCTGCCGGATTTTTTCGGGCGGGCTGTCCGCATATGCCGCTGCCCTGCCCTCGGAATACTGTGGACAAACTGCCTTAAAAACAGCATTTAGAAGTTTTTTTCACCATTTTCCAATCCGTCAAACTGCTTATAATGCAGTTATGGACGGTTTGATTTCACCCCCGCATTTCTTTATAATTTATAATATAAGCAGAAAGAAATACGGAGGGGCGCATATGCCGGCTGATAATGAAGAATACACACGGCTGTTGGAAGAAATGGTGGAACAGATGAAAGCGCATATACTGTCCCAGGATGCACGCATCCTGGAACAGGAACAGACGATCGCGGACCTGCGCTCCCTTGTGGATGACCTGCGTCTTTTGAAGGCCGGCCTGGAGGAGACGCTTGAAGAATTCAAGCGCCAGCTGTTCGGAACAAAAAGCGAAAAAACAAAAACCTCCCAGGCCGATGCCGCAGTGGAAACAGAAGATCCAGCCTCAAAAACAACGGTAAAAGAACACACACGGGCAAAAAAGAAAAAAACAACAAGGGATGAACGCTATACAGACATCCCTGTCCGTGATGTCGTTATACCTGTCCCGGACAAAGACCGCCGCTGTCCGTACTGCAATGCGGAAATGATGCCGCTCGGGCGTAAGGAAGTCCGCACAGAGCTGCGCATAACCCCGGCAAAAGTGGAACGTGTCCGTTATATGCAGGAGGAGCTGATCTGTCCGGAATGCCGTAAGGACGGTGACGGGACGATCGTACAGGCGCAAACGCCTGCGCCTTTGATGCCGCACAGCCCGGCATCGCCGTCTGCTGTAGCATATGTCATGTTTGATAAAAGCTCTGCAAGTGTCCCATACTACCGCCAGGAAGCCTGCATGGCCCAGCCTGGCCTGGAACTGCCTCGTGAGACCATGGCGAACTGGTATATCAGATGCGCCCTGGAATATTTCCAGCCGGTATATGACCGTCTGCATGGACTCCTCCTGCAGAGAGGGGTCGTCCATGCGGATGAAACCACATGCCAGGTGCTGCGTGAAAAAGGGAGGGCCGCAGAATCCACTTCGTATATGTGGCTGTATTTAAGCGGAAGCGATGGCCTGCCGCCGATCGTGCTTTACGAATACCAGGCGGGGCGCAGCGGGGATTTTCCAAAGGCATTCCTGGATGGATTTTCCGGCATCGTACAGTGCGACGGGTACAGCGGCTATAACAAGGCAGAAGATGTAATACTCGCTGTGTGCTGCGCACACTGCCGCAGGAAGTTTTACGAAGCCCTCCCGACAGAGCGGCAGAAGCAGTTGAAACTGCTGGACATAAATTCAGAAACGGAAGTAAAAGACATCCCGCTTCCAGGCCCGGAACAAATGAAAAGCATAATCCCGGCTGAAATCGGGCTCATGTTCTTCAACAAGCTCTTTTTCATTGAAAAAGGGCTCAAAGGCATGGAACCGGACCTGCGGAAAGCAAAACGCCTGGAAAAGGAGCCGCCTGTCTGGGAAAAGTTCTGGGCATGGGTCGAAACACTAAAGCCGCTCGGCGGCAGCAAGCTGGAAAAAGCTGTCAATTACGCGATAAACCACAGAGAAACGCTGCAGAGCTATCTGTTGGACGGCAGATGCGAATTGTCAAACAATGCAGCGGAGCGGCGTGCAAAATCTTATGCCATCGGAAGGAAAAATTCCCTGTTCCATACATCCGTTGCGGGTGCTAAAGCAGGTGCGCTTGTTTACAGCATGATAGAAACTGCAAAGGCCAATAAGTTAAATGTATTCCAGTATCTTTATATCCTGCTGCTGTATATGCCCGATCATAAAGATGATCCTGCTGCGGTTGAAATACTTCTTCCATGGAGCAGTTTTATCAAAGAACACTGTACAGGGCTGATTGATGTTGAAACGATAACACCTGAAAACAAGCCTCAGCTGCCGCTATAAACTATTTTACACCTAAACATATCATCAGGAGAACGGTAGGTTGTTCATCGCTTACAATACTTTCCGTACTTTTGCGGATAAACCGGAAAAGGAATATAGGGAAAAGAATTTCTCAAAGACGGAACTGATAAAGAAGCCTTTTCAGGCAAAGAGAAAGCTGCTGTCCGGTATCTTAAACTGTGCGGATGCCGCAATAGAAAAGACAGAACAGCTTGCCGCAGATGTGAAACAGTACCAGACGAATAAGGCAGAACGGGAAACAGGCAGCATTGGCAATATGGAGGCTGTAAATCCTGCTGAACTTGCAAGGGTGGCAGAGCCAGAGTACCAGTATGGGGCAGAGGCTTTTGAGGCACACCAGAAGGAAGCAGAGAAGGCAATGACTAAGGATAACGTAACAAAGAATGTACCTGTAAAAAACGGAAAAAGCCGATAGAGAAAAATCCCTTTGAATTAAACTTAGGTTTGGTTCAAGGGGATTTTTTTGTTTTATTGGTCGTTTTCTGCAAAAAAGGGACACTTTCTGCAAGGCGCATTGTAAATAATGTATAGTTTGCTATAATGACTGTGTAAAAATAAATTTAGGAAGGTGGAATTTTGCATGAGAAAAAACAAACTTATGGCAGCCGTAGTTGCAGCAACATTAGCATTAACAATGACATTTTCATTGGCTAATGGAATTGATGTAAAAGCGGCAGAAATGACAGAGGATTCTTTGGCTGTAGCAGAAGATACCAATGTCGGAAATGAAGCGGTGGACATCCAGTATCAGGAGCCTGTAGAAATTTCAGAACTGGAAACATTTGGCAGTGATAATTTATCTAAGCTGTCAGGTAGTATTGCAGTAGATGAAAATGTGGTAGAGGATATTGTGGTCGCACAAGCTGATACAACTGTTATAGCAGGTACAGTTACCGATTATGTGACAGCAGAGGGCGACATGAAATTATATAATATCAGTCTGCCAGCAGGAATTTATTTGCAAGCACAATTAACAACCCCGGCTAATGCAGAATTGGATTATGACTTGTATTTATTGGATGCAGAAGGCAATATTTTGAAAGGTTCAGATTATTATACCTATATCAATGGTACGTCAGGTACATTGCCGGAAGCATTGGGTTATATCACA
>CAOKJJ010000284.1 GCA_948468465.1 uncultured Eubacterium sp.
TTTGACAAAGAAAATCCTTTATTTATAAGGGTTTCAGAGTTTCGCAATTACCTAATGTATAAAATATAGGAAAGGAGAATATTTGCCATGAAAATTATGATAACCGGGTTTGATCCGTTTGGCGGAGAATCGGTAAATCCTGCATATGAAGCAATTAAACTGCTGCCGGACGAGATCGGAGGAGCTAAGATTATAAAACTGGAGGTACCGACGGTTTTTAAAAAAGCGGGTGAGGCATTAAAAGCAGGCATAGAAGCATACCAGCCGGATGCTGTGATCTGTGTCGGACAGGCAGGAGGGCGTTCCGGCATGTCAGTTGAAAAAGTAGCGATTAACTTTGTAGATGCCCGTATTCCGGATAATGAACAAAATCAGCCGGTCGACCAGATCATTGAAGAAGACGGAGAGACTGCTTATTTCGCAACGGTTCCGGTCAAAGCCATGACGGCAAAAATGCGGGAAAACGGCATTCCGGCATTTGTTTCCTATACAGCGGGAACGTTTGTATGCAATGAATTGATGTATGAGCTGCTGTATATGATAGATAAAAAATATCCAAAAATCCGCGGCGGTTTTATACATGTGCCTTTTGCAATGGGACAGACCGTTGACAAGCCGAATGGAACACCGGCAATGTCGTTGGAATCCATTGCGCAGGGATTAGAGTATGCGGTTTTGGCGGTTATTGAAAACGAGGAAGATATTTCCCAGGCGATGGGGACGACACATTAGGAACTTAAAAACAATTTCTTGCGCAAAATGGCAAAATTTTAATACTATGCAACAGAATTGACATTGTGTTGCATAGTATTAGAATTTTGCCACTTTTGCGCGTAAACAAATAATCATATGCCACTGGCATTTCGTATGTATAATTGCAGAGCATCCGCAGCATAATATAGATGGATAGATTTGCATGGATGTTTATCGGAAAAATAATGCGATAGCATGCTTTCTATTGTGAATATTTCATAAAAAAACACACTCAGATTTGTCTAAATGTCCAAAAATAAGAATATATGAAAATAGTTCTTGAATTCTTATGAGGCAAGTGTTATAGTCTATTTATCGGAAACGTTCCCGATATCGATCCCGAAATCGTTACCGGCAAAAGAAATGATTTTGGAATTGATATTGGAGTAACGAGTAACTATTAACAACGCAATGATGAAAAAAGGAGAAAAAGTATGAAAAAGAAATTAGTATGTGCACTATTGTGTACAGCAATGGCAGCAGTGTCATTCACAGGATGTGGTTCATCGAGTGACGACAGCCAGGCAAAAGACAATAATACGGCGGATGACGCGGCTTCTGGTGATGATGCAGCAGCTGGCGACGACGCGGCGTCTGATGAGGGTGAAAGTGGGGATTCTCAGGCAAGTGCAGGCGCAGGCAAGGTATATTATCTGAACTTCAAGCCGGAACAGGGCCAGGATTGGGTAGATCTTGCGGCAAAGTATACAGAGGAAACAGGTGTGCCGGTTGATGTACAGACAGCAGCTGCCGGTACTTATGAAGAGCAGTTAAAGTCTGAAATGGCTAAGACGGAAGCTCCTACCTTGTTTCAGGTAAATGGGCCGATTGGCTATCAGAACTGGAAGGATTACTGCTATGACCTGAAAGATTCTGAGGTTTACAAACATGTGAAGAGTGATGATTTCGTATTAAAAGATGGAGATGCGGTTCCGGGCATCGCGTATGTAATTGAGACATACGGCATCATTTACAATAAAAAACTGTTGAATGATTATATCGCAATGGATGGCGCTAAGATCCAGTCGGTTGACGAGATCAACAGTTTTGCGAAGTTAAAAGAAGTGGCTGATGATATTCAGGCGAAGAAGGATGACCTTGGCATAGCGGGTGCATTTACTTCGGCAGGCATGGATTCCAGCTCGGACTGGAGATTTAAGACACATCTTGCAAACCTTCCGATTTATTATGAATATAAAGCGGATAATGTAGATTCCTCAGAAGCGATCAAGGGTACTTACCTTGACCAGTACAAACAGATGTGGGATTTGTATCTGACAGATTCTACCTGTGCGCCAAGCATGATTTCCGGCATGACAGGGGATGACGCGGCGGCTGAATTTGCAGTTGGTGACGCGGTATTTTATCAGAATGGTACATGGGCTTATAATGACATTATGAATGACGGCCTGACAGATGATGATATCGGCATGCTTCCAATTTATATCGGTGTGGAAGGCGAAGAGAACCAGGGACTTTGTACAGGTTCTGAAAACTACTGGTGTATTAATAAAAACGCGCCGGAAGAAGATATCAAAGCGACGCTGGATTTCTTAAATTGGGTTATTACAAGTGATACAGGACGTGACAGTCTGGCAAATACGATGGGATTCGTAACACCGTTTGATACGTTTGACGATGGTTATGAGGCAAGCAATCCGCTCCTTCAGATCGCAAATGAATATATCAGCCAAGGCAAGACACCTGTTTCATGGAATTTTTCTACGATTCCTTCTGAGAAATGGAAAGATGATGTCGGCAATGCGCTGATGGAATACGCACAGGGCACAGGCGAATGGTCAGCGGTAGAGAAAGCGTTTGTTGACGGCTGGGCTACGGAATACAAGGCAGCTAACGGCGGCAACTAAAAGCTTTGTAAAAAAGGTTCCTTTTCATATTTTCTATATATCCCTTAGTAATGGGCGGTTTTCCCAACCGCCCGTTTTTCATAAACGAAGCATTTTAAAATGCGTGCGTCCGATTCAAACATAAAAAGGAGGAGACAGTTATGGATAAAGCGATTAAGAAGTATTTTCCGGTATTTATGCTTCCAACGATGGCAGCGTTTACCATTGGATTTATACTTCCTTTTTTACTTGGAATTTATTTATCTTTGTGTGAATTTACAACCGTTACAGATGCAAAATTCGTGGGGTTCAAAAATTTTGCAAAGGTATTTACCGATGAGACATTTATGCATTCGTTATGGTTTACCGTATTGTTTACGGTTGTATCTGTAATAACCATTAACTTGTTTGCGTTTATTATTGCGATGATTTTAACAAAAGGAATTAAAGGCACAAATATTTTCCGTACGGTGTTTTTTATGCCAAACCTGATCGGCGGTATTATTCTTGGTTATATCTGGCAGCTGATTTTTAATGGTATTTTACAAAACTTTGAACGTACTTTGACATACTCGGCTTCTTACGGGTTCTGGGGATTAATTGTATTGATGAACTGGCAGCAGATCGGGTATATGATGATCATTTATATTGCGGGCATTAACAATATTCCGGGTGATTTGATGGAAGCGGCGCAGATTGACGGTGCGAGCAAATGGCAGGTATTAAAAAATGTTACGATTCCAATGCTGATGCCGTCTATTACGATCTGTTCTTTCCTGACGCTGACAAACGGCTTTAAGCTGTTCGACCAGAACCTGGCACTGACTGCGGGTGCACCGTCCAATAAGACGCAGATGCTGGCGCTGAATATTTATGATACGTTTTACGGCAGGGTCGGCTGGGAAGGCGTCGGCCAGGCCAAAGCGGTTATATTCTTTATTATCGTTGCCGCGGTGGCGGTCATCCAGCTGCGTATGACAAAGAGTAAGGAGGTACAGGCATAATGGAAAATAAAAAACCAATTAAAAACGGATGGATTTATACAACAATTTTTACATTGTTATCTGTGCTTTATGTTATGCCGATTATTGTAGTACTGATCAACTCATTTAAGAGAAAGACATACATTAACCGGGAACCGTTCAGCCTCCCAAATGAAAAGACATTTGAAGGCCTGAAAAACTATATCAGCGGCATTGAAAAGATCGACTTTTTTGCGGCGTTTGGAAATTCGCTGTTTATTACTGTATTTTCCGTAGCGGTTATTATTTTATGTACTTCCATGTGTGCATGGTATATTTCACGCGTGAATTCGAAGGTGTCTTCCGGCATGTATTATTTGTGCGCATTTTCTATGATTGTACCTTTTCAAATGGTGATGTTTACATTATCCAAAATATCTGATATGCTTAAGTTA
>CAOKJJ010000285.1 GCA_948468465.1 uncultured Eubacterium sp.
AATCGAAAGCCGCCGTTTTCGTATCCACTGGCGGCAGCAGGAGGACGCCGCCATGCGACACAGCCCAATCGCCGGAGGATGTGCTTCTCCAAGCGGAGGATCACGCCGAGCAGGAGCGCAATCTTTCCCGCATGACCGAAGCATTTTCCCACCTGACCCCTACCCAGGCCCGCCGCATCCGCGCCAGTACATGGGCGGGAAGAAGCTGCGGGAAATCGGGGAATCGGAGGGTACGGGCGAATCCGAGGCCGGTCACTCCGTCCGCTCCGGGGGCTTGTTGCGTCCTTACGATTGTAATTTGCCGCTCAATAATAAAGGTTTCCTGATAGTTGATTTTATATATCAAAGTATCGTGGCAGTCGATTGCATGATTTCTGCTGTGCCTGCTATAATACGGTTACAGACACATAAGAAGGGAGTTAAAAAAGATTATGAACAAACTGAATCTGGCGGATAACATTATAAGGCTTCGGCATGAAAAGAAATTGACGCAGGAGGAACTGGCTGATTTTATGGGTGTGACCAAAGCGTCCGTATCCAAGTGGGAGAAAGGGATCAATACACCGGATCTTATGCTTCTGCCTCAGCTGGCCACGTATTTTGGCGTGACGATAGATGAACTGGTCGGATATGAGGCACAGCTTTCCAATGAGCAGATCCGGCGCCAATATGCGGATTTGTCGAAGGATTTTGCAACACGGCCTTTTGCGGAGGTATTAGAAAAAGTCCGGTCGCTGGCTCATAAGTATTATGCGTGCTATCCATTTTTGCTTCAGCTTAGTGTTTTGTATCAGAACCACTATATGCTGGCAAAGACAGAGGAGGAACGCAGGGCTATTTTACAGGAAGCGGTGGGATGGTGTGACCGGATTGTGGAAAACTGCCGTGATGTGGATATCTGCGGTGATGCTGTCGTTCTAAGGGCAGGCTTATATTTAATGCTCGGACAGGCGGCGGAGGCAGTGGAAGCATTAGAGCCTTCTGCGGATCCCAGCCATTTTGCAGGAAAAAACGGGACGATGCTGGTGCAGGCGTACCGGTTAGCCGGAGATACGGAGAAGGCAAAAAGTTATGTACAGGTGAAACATTACATGGATTTATTGGAACTGGCAGCGGATGCGGTACTGACGCTTTCCCTGTATGAAGATGATCCGGAATATTGTGAGGAAACGATTCGGCGTATGACAGGCATAATAAAACTGTATCATCTGGAAACGCTTCATCCGAACGCAGCCGCACAGTTTTACTTTCAGTCTGCGGCCTCTTATGCGGCAAGTGGAAAAGAAGATGAAGCGTTAGAAGCTCTCCGTTGTTTTGAAAAATGTGTGGAGGCATTGTTAGGCGCAGAGCGGATCGAACTGCATGGAGACGGGTATTTTCATCTGCTGGATACATGGATTGACCGTTTGCCATTGGGAAATATGGCGCCGCGGGATAAAAGCTTTATCCGAAAGAACTTGGAAGAAGCTTTCGCACATCCTGCTTTTGCCAGCATGAGGAATGCAAAGGAATTCCAAAGGCTTTATGACAGATTGACGAAGGGAGGTGTTTCGAATGCATGATTTGATGGAAATGCTGCCGTTTTTTATACCATTGGTGATCGTCCAGTTTTCACTGCTTGGCTATGCGCTTTACCATATTTTGACGCATCAGACTTATAAGCGCGGCAGCCGTGGGATGTGGATTGCGGTTGTATTGATTGGTATGCAGTTTATCGGGCCGGTTTTATATTTTCTGCTGGGAAGAGAGGAGAACTGATATGGAAATGCTGACACTTTCTCATATAGCAAAGCGTTTCGGGGAAAAACAGGTGCTGCGGGATGTAAGCTTCTCTGTTCCGGAACATACGGTATATGGCTTCGTAGGGCAAAACGGCGCGGGAAAAACTACCGCAATGAAATTGATTCTTGGCCTGCTTGCCAGTGACAGCGGAGAGATCTTAGTAAATGGAATGCCGGTTCGTTATGGAAATACGCAGACGAACCGCTTTGTAGGGTATCTGCCGGATGTCCCGGAATTTTATTCGTATATGACGCCGGCCGAATATCTGCGGTTTTGCGGTGAGGTTACGGGCATGCCGGAAAAAAAGATCAAAAGCCGCTGTGAGGAGCTGCTTTGCCTGGTGGGGCTGGAAAAGGAAAACCGCCGGATTCGTGGCTTTTCCCGTGGAATGAAACAGCGGCTTGGCATCGCGCAGGCTCTGTTTGGCTGTCCCAGGCTGCTGATATGTGATGAACCGACCTCAGCGCTGGATCCGGCGGGACGCAGAGAGCTGTTAGACATTCTGGTAAATGCGAAGGAACAGACAACGGTGCTTTTTTCTACCCACATCCTTTCAGATGTAGAACATATTTGTGATGAGATTGCGTTTTTGCATGATGGAAGGATTGTTTTGAACGGAACACTCGAACAGGTGCGCGGCATGCGAAAAGCCGCTGCTACGGTACTGGAACTGGAACGAAGGGAGGATGCGCCAAGGCTTTTGGAAGCTTTTAGCGTCTTGAAAGCAGCGGGCCGAAACAGCCTGCTGCTTGAGGATGCCGGATATCTGCCGGATATTCTGCGTTTCCTTGCGGACCAAACGATACCGATTCTGCGGATTGAACGTCAGGAGGCGTCTTTAGAGGATTTGTTTATGGAGGTGGTGGAAAAATGAGGGCTTTTTTGAAAAAAGAATGGATGGAACTTTGCCGCAGCGGACACCTTCTTATGCTGCTGATGATCTTTACATTGTTTGGAATTATGAATCCGGCGTTGGCAAAGCTCACACCCTGGCTGATGGAAACGATTTCTGAGTCTCTTGCGGACACGGGGCTTATTGCTACGGCAGTTACGGTAGACGCGATGACTTCCTGGACGCAGTTTTATAAAAATATACCAGTGGGACTGATCGTATTTATTTTATTATGCAGCGGGAGCTTTACGGCGGAATATCAAAAAGGAACGCTGATCACTGTGATAACAAAAGGGCTGTCCAGAGAAAAAATCGTGCTTGCGAAAGCGCTGATGGTATTTGCGGCATGGACAGCGTCTTATTGGCTCTGTTTTGGTATTACTTACGGATACAATGCATATTTTTGGGATAACAGCATTGCGAAGCATCTGTTTTTTGCCGCTGCCATGACCTGGCTGTTTGGCGTGTGGGTCATTGGGCTTTTCGTGTTTTTTTCAGCGGTATCGCAAAGCAGCACACAAGTACTTTTGGGAGTCGGCGCAATGGTGCTGGGGGCATATATACTGCAGATGTTTCCAAAGCTTCGCGGTTATCTTCCGGTCAGGCTGCTGGACGGCATGTCTCTGCTGCAGGGGGCTGTGCGGCCGGGAGATTATGTTGCCGGCAGCATAGCAGCTGGCGTTACGGCTTTTTTGTGCATGGCAGCAGCGGTCGTGTTTTTTGAACGGAAACGGTTATAGCAAAATTTTCATACTGTGCAGCAGAATTGACATTGTGTTATTATGTAAATTTTTCCGAACAATAATAGTTGGGGCAACATTCAACCAATATTGCGACTACAATAAAGAACCATATCAAAATTATCTAGAGTGAGTCTTAAAATTTCGATTGTGATTTGATGATTTTTAAGGGAGACAAAATCACATAAAACATTATAACGCATAATATACGGAAATTGGTAAACTGATTGAAATGCTTTAAGAAAAACGGTTCTGCAAATGCCTGTATTACAGAAACGGAAAATACCATAATCCGGTTGAATGCAGGGAATGTGATTTTGCGGACAGATTTGACATCACTGGCAATTACCAGATAACGGATTATAAGGTTCCTGCTTATTTCTACGGAACAGGGATTGGTGAAATTGACTTAATAATCAGCGATGGAAAAACACAATATGCCACGGAACTGAAACCTTATAAGGGAAATGAGGAAACACTTCTTCGTTGTAGCAATAATGCTGAAATAATGGACTCACCTGATTGCAAAAGCGGCAAATGAATGTTA
>CAOKJJ010000286.1 GCA_948468465.1 uncultured Eubacterium sp.
ATACTGAAGATTATCGCAAGAGGAGAAAAGATACATTAGAAAATCTTGCTAAGAATATTTCATATAAAGTAAAGAGGACAAAACGGCCCGTTGCATTAGAGCCGATGAATCCGTTCGAGCGCAGGGTGATTCATTCTGCTTTGCAAAATGACCGGTTTGTATCAACCCATAGCGAAGGGGAAGAGCCATACCGACATGTAGTCGTTACTTTGAAAAGAAATTAAAAAAGAAATTGCAGGCTGTCAGGAAATATAGTATTTCCTGGCAGTTTTTCAAATACAATATTTATGCAGTTTTGGCAGGAATGGAGGGATTTTGATTATATGAATACGGATACGATTGCCGCGGTTGCTACGGCGATGGCGAGTTCTGGAATAGGAATTATTCGAATCAGCGGGGAAGAAGCGATTGAAATTGCAGACCGCATCTTCCAGCCGAAAAACGGCAGGCCTTTGAGGGAATGTGCATCTCATACGATTCACTATGGATATATTATCAATCAGGATGAAATCGTTGATGAGGTTCTTGTACTGCTGATGAAAGCGCCGAACAGTTATACAAAAGAGGATACGATAGAAATTGATTGTCATGGCGGTATCCTTGTGATGAAAAAGATTCTGGAAACCGTAATTTGTCACGGTGCCAGACCGGCAGAGCCGGGAGAGTTTACAAAGCGGGCGTTTTTAAATGGAAGAATTGATCTGACGCAGGCAGAATCGGTGATTGATATTATTAATTCTAAAAATGAATTTGCGTTAAAAAGTTCGCTTAATCAGTTAAGAGGTTCAATTTTAAATAAAATAACAGCGATGCGTGAACAAATGATCCATGAAATCGCATTTATTGAATCTGCACTTGACGACCCGGAGCATTATTCTCTGGATGGATATTCACAGCAGCTAGGCGGTATCGTCAGCGGGTTAAAAAGTGAGATCCAGCATTTGCTTGATACCGCAGACCAGGGCAGAGTAATAAAGGAAGGCATTCACGCTGTGATTGTAGGAAAGCCAAATGTAGGAAAGTCTTCTCTGTTAAATGTGCTCGCCGGATCAAACCGGGCGATCGTTACAGAAGTAGCGGGCACGACAAGAGACATTTTGGAAGAGCAGATTAACTTGAACGGAATCAATTTAAATATCATAGATACGGCTGGAATTCATGAAACTGAAGATCTTGTTGAAAAAATTGGCGTGGATAAGGCAAAGGAATATCTGGAACAGGCAGACCTGGTGCTTTATGTGATTGACAGCTCCAAAAGCCTGAGTGATGAAGATTATGAAATTGCAAAAATGGTCGAGGGTAAAAATGTAATTGTATTAGTAAACAAATCAGATCTGGAGCAAAAGGCATGTCTGGAACATATAGCGCACGTATCTCAACATGTAATTAGTATTTCAGCAAAAGAGGGAGACGGGATAGAACAATTAGCAGATCAGATCAGCACAATGTTTTTGCATGGCAAACTGGATTATAACGATGAAGTAATGATTACAAATATCCGGCATAAAAATGCTTTGGCACGGGCATCGGAAAGTTTAAAGATGGTAGAAGAAAGTATTGAAAACCAGATGCCGGAGGATTTTTATTCGATCGATTTAATGAATGCATATGAATCATTGGGGAAGGTAATTGGTGAATCTGTAGAAGATGATCTGGCAGATGAAATCTTTTCAAAATTCTGTATGGGTAAATAACTGTTTTACAACAATAGATGGAGGTTTTTAGATGGAATGTCCAAGTAAGAATCAAATCAGCAAAAATAAATTAGAAGAAACATACGACGTAGTCGTTGTTGGTGCCGGACATGCCGGGTGTGAAGCTGCGCTTGCCTGTGCCAGGCTTAATTTGGAAACGATTATATTTACCGTAAGTATTGACAGTATTGCGTTAATGCCGTGCAATCCGAATATCGGAGGAAGTTCCAAGGGACATTTGGTCAGGGAAATTGACGCACTGGGCGGACAAATGGGCATCAATATTGACAAGACATTTATCCAGTCCAAAATGTTAAATAAGTCCAAAGGCCCGGCAGTCCATTCTTTACGTGCGCAGGCGGATAAAGCCGATTACAGCAGGCAGATGAGAACGACGCTCCAGCATACAGAACACTTAACGATTCGGCAGGCTGAAGTATCTGAAATATTAACCGAGCCTTATCAGGAAGTGGAATCTAAAGAAAGTTTAATGTCTTTTAAAGATAGTGATAGCAATCAGAAGCTTAATGTACAGCCAGAAGATATATCCAAAGATTACGAAAAGTTAAATAAAAATATAGAAAATAAAAAAATCATCGGTGTAAAAACAGTTTCAGGAGCTGCTTATTATTGTAAGGCTGTAATTTTATGTACTGGTACTTATCTGCGCGCTAGGTGCTTAACGGGAGAAATGATTGCACATACCGGGCCAAACGGATTGATGGCTGCAAACTACCTTACGGATTCTTTAGTACAAAACGGTGTAGAAATGTTCCGCTTTAAGACGGGTACTCCAGCAAGAATGGACAAAAGATCTCTTGATTTTTCAAAGATGCAGGAGCAAAAAGGAGATGAACGCGTTGTTCCATTTTCTTTTACAACGAACCCTGAGGATGTACAGATTGACCAGGTTTCCTGCTGGCTGACTTATACGAATGAAAAAACACATGAGATTATCCGCGATAACCTGGATCGTTCTCCTATTTATGCCGGCGTGATCGAAGGAACAGGCCCGCGCTACTGTCCGTCAATCGAGGATAAAGTAGTAAAATTTCCAGAGAAAGACAGGCATCAATTATTTATAGAGCCTGAAGGAATTCATACAAATGAGATGTATGTCGGCGGCATGTCAAGCTCTCTGCCTGAAGATGTGCAGTATGCTATGTACCGGACAGTGCCGGGCTTGGAACATGCTGATATTGTACGATGCGCTTATGCGATAGAATATGACTGCATCAATCCGAATCAGCTCTATCCGTCACTGGAATTTAAAAAGATACATGGGCTGTTCAGCGGCGGGCAGTTTAATGGCAGCTCCGGTTACGAAGAAGCTGCCGCACAGGGATTAATCGCAGGCATTAACGCTGCAATGGAGATCCTTGGCAAAGAGCCACTGATTCTTGACCGTTCCGAAGCCTATATTGGAGTACTAATTGATGATCTTGTAACAAAAGAAAATCATGAACCATATCGAATGATGACTTCCAGGGCAGAGTATCGTCTGCTTCTGCGGCAGGACAATGCGGATCTGCGCCTGACAAAAAAAGGCTATAAAGTAGGGCTGATACCAAAAGAACGCTATGAATGGGTATTAAAAAAAGAGCGGTTGATTCAAGCTGAAGTAGAGCGTGTCTGTGCTGTTGTCGTAGGAGCAAATCAAAAAACGCAGCAAGTATTGAAAAAATATAAAAGCGTTCCTTTAAATACAGGATCTACTTTAGCTGAACTGATTAGAAGGCCGGAATTAAGTTACGAATTGTTATCTGAGCTGGATCAGGACAGAAAAGAACTGCCTTACGATGTAGTCGAACAGGTGAATATTAATATCAAGTACGATGGTTATATTAAGAGGCAGATTAAACAGGTGGAAAGCTTTAAAAAGCTGGAAAAGAAAAGGTTGGAAAAAAATTTTGATTATGATGCAGTGAGTGGGCTTAGAATGGAAGCTAGGCAGAAGTTAAAGATGTACTGTCCGGTATCGATTGGGCAGGCATCCAGAATATCTGGGGTATCTCCAGCAGATATTTCTGTTTTGTTAGTGTATTTGGAGCAGTATTATCATAATAAAAATAAAAGTTGATTTAATTTGTTTGGGGTTTGGTAATTTTTTTTGGGAAGGGACGCCGGGAGAGAGGATGTGGGTGCCCGGGCGGGGGCAGGGAGAAAATGGTGAGAAAAGAACAGTATAAAGGGGGTACGCGGTGGGGGGGTG
>CAOKJJ010000287.1 GCA_948468465.1 uncultured Eubacterium sp.
TGCAGAATGCCTAGAACTTCTTAACATTCTGGAGTAGGAGCCGCAAGCCAGGCCATTTCCCCCTCATCCGGCGTCCGCGAAGCCACAATGCTGAATTTAAAAGGAGTCCAGATGTATCGCCACCATATGGTCTAGCGGTGCCAGTGCCTTTCCTCTTCCGTCTGTTCCTTCCATATATTTTTGTGCCCCCGACTCGAACAGCACGAGCAGTTCATCCCCCGCGATTGCCAGTTCTTCTGAGCAGGGCGGCATTTCCACGCACTCGGCTGGTTTTTCCGGTTGTTTGCTGAGGTCGTATGCGGATTTATATACTTTAATATAAGATGATTTTTCGCGTCCGAAGGAGGTGCTCAGATAAACGTGTCCCTGTTCGTCAAAGGCAACGCCCTGTACTTTGTCTGGTATGGCAAATTCTTCACATTCTTCGAGTGAGTTGTCTGTAAATCGGTAAGATTTCATAACGGATTTAAAAAATCTTGTGTGTGTGGCAATCCACAGCTTGCCGCTGAAAAATGTTATGCAGGATGGTGAATTTGCCACACGGTATTCTTCGTGATTTTGCGAAAGTTCGATGGTCCTGCCCGGTTTGTGCCTGGCAAGTTCTTTTATCAGCGCATAATCCATCCGTTCAATCGTACGATAGTTGGAATGACAGACCCACAGACTTTTTCCGTCATAGCAGATACCGCCCAGATGGCTGCCGGGTTTCATGGAAAGCGTCATCAAATAGTCTCCTGTTTCACGGTCAAACACGTACAGGCACCCGTAATTTTCTTTGCCTCCTGTGCTGTAGGAGGTAACTAAAATCAATTCTTCCGTAACACACAGGCCCTGCGGACACTGGTCTACACTAAATAATTTATTTTCAACATAATCTTCAAACCTGGTTCGCGGCATTCCTGGAATATCCAGGTCTTCCAAAATTCTGTAGTTCATGTCCGCAAGCTTTTTTTCAAGGGAACGCGTAAGACTGGATGCGCCATAAGAATACAGCTGGATGTTCCTGGAACCAGATATTTTTTTTGTCCATTTTGCATATAAAATCATATTTCCATCTTCGCAGTCTGAGATTTCCGTCAGAGGATGCTTGTAGCTGCTGTCTTTATACCAGCCGGCAAAATTGTAGCCTTCCCTGCTTGGAGACATCAGCTTTAAAGGAAGCAGCTGCTCGTAATAGACCGATGGATTCAGATAATGGTTTTCACCCAGATTCAGGTTATAGATAATATCATAGACCGGAATGCTGCTGTTCACGTTGTTTGTTTTATTTAATGTATATGCGTAATCTAAGGAAGGAGAAAGCGGCCGTTCCATGGCGCCGCGCCCCTTCGTGAACTGTGGCTGTTCCAGCAGCAGAACAAATACCAGCAGAATGCAGAGCATGATACGCGCCATTTCCCTTGGCTCCTCCTTCCAAAATTCAAATCACTTCAAACCTGTTTGTATTTTCATGATTCATGCACGTTGGCATGTTTTAGCTTTTTATTCTTCGATATCTACCAGCTTATTTGCCCGTGCTTCAATCTCACGTTTCTGAACATCTTCAGGAGCCTGTTCATAACGGGCAAGCTCATAACGGTAAGTGCCTTCCCCGCCGGTAATCGAACGCAGTACGGTTGTATAGCCATCCAGTTCTTTATACGGTATGTCGGCAATAATCTCCTGCTTGCCGCCTTCTACCGGATTCATTCCAAGCACGCGTGCACGGCGTTTATTTAAATCGCCCATAATATCGCCCGTATACTTGTCTGACGCTGTTACAGTCATAGATGCAATCGGCTCTAATAATACCGGAGATGCCTGTAAAAATCCCTTTTTAAACGCCTGCGCCGCGGCTACCTTAAATGCCAGCTCGGAAGAGTCTACCGGATGGTAAGACCCATCGTACAGATTTGCTTTGATACCGAATACCGGATAAGCTGCCAGCGGACCGCTCTTTACAGATTCCTGAATTCCCTTCTCCACTGCCGGGAAATAATTTTTCGGAACCGCACCGCCTACGACAGACTGTGAAAATTCATAAGGCTCTTCCAGATTGCCGGAAGGCTCGAATGTCATCTTTACATGTCCATACTGTCCGTGTCCGCCTGACTGTTTTTTATATTTATATTCAACATCTGCTTTTTTACGTATTGTTTCACGAAACGCAACTTTTGCTTTTCCAAGTTCTATTTCTACTTTATACCGGTTCAAAAGCTTGCTGACAACGACGTCGAGCTGCTGTTCTCCGATTCCGTAAAGAAGCGTCTGACCGTTCGCGCTGTCATTTACCACTTTTAAGGTCAGATCTTCATGCGTCAGTTTTGTAAGCGCCTGTGAAGCTTTATCCACATCTGCTTTATTTTTCACTTTGTAACGCTTGCATGTATACGGCGTCGACAATGTCGTACGGATATATAAGATCGGATTTGCCTTTGTAGAAAGAGAATCTGTCGTACGCGCCTTATTCAGCTTTGCAAGCGCACCGATGTCTCCTGCATGCAGTTCTTTGACTTCTTCTGCTTTTGCACCTCTCATAACATAGAGTTTCCCGATTTTTTCTTCTGTATCCCTGTGATAATTTAACATTACATCATCGGTCTTTAAAACACCTGAATTTACTTTAATCAGAGAATATTTGCCAATAAATGGATCCTGAATCGTTTTGAATATGTAAGCAGACTTCGGTTTTGAAAAGTCATAATCCGCCTGATATACTTCATTCGTCGTAGCGTTAATGCCCGCACATGACCTTTTATCCGGGCTTGGGAAATATTTTGTAATATCATCCAGCAATGTATAAACGCCCTGCGCAAGAATACAGGAGCCCATAGAAACAGGCACAATGCTGCCGTCTAACACATTCACACGCAATGCCTGGCGGATTTCATTTTCTGAAAACTCTTCGCCGTTAAAATAACGGTCCATAAACTCTTCACTTGTCTCAGCAACCGCTTCTACCAAGGCTTCCCTGCATTTCTCCAGGTTCGCAACAGAATAGTCAGGCATATCCATAGGAACAACCTGCCCTTTGTCATTCCAGCGGTTTGCCGTCTGCGCCACAATATTTACATAACCTACAAATTTCTCATTTTCACGGATCGGCAGATGGAACGGCGCGATTTTCTTGCCGTACAGTTCCTGCAGATCTTCCACTACCTGTCGAAAACTCGCGTTATCAATATCCATATCGGTTACAAAAAACATGCGCGGCAGTTTATACCGTTCACACATTTCCCATGCTTTTCTCGTACCAACTTCAATGCCGGCCTTGCCGCTGACCACAATAATCGCGGCATCCGCCACGCTGACAGCTTCTTCCGCTTCCCCTACAAAGTCAAAATATCCTGGCGTATCTAAAATATTAATCTTTGTATTATCCCACAAAATCGGAACTACTGTCGTCTGAATCGAAAATGAACGCTTAATCTCCTCTTTATCAAAATCACTGACTGTATTTCCATCGCTGATTTTTCCCATGCGGCTTGTCTGCCCGGACAGATACGCCATTGCCTCCACAAGACTTGTTTTACCCGCTCCGCCATGTCCTAAGAGCACTACGTTGCGTATCCTGTCTGTTGTAAATACCTCCATGAATCCTTACCTCCTGCACATATATTTGTTTTATTGCAAACACTATATTGATTTTAACAAAGTTCATGGTCAATTACAACAATTTTTTCAATTTTTTGCACAATTTATTGAGCAAAATGTGTAACAGTTCAAAGGTTATCTGAACTGTTGCCAAGCTTTCCGAAAATTCCCCCTGTTTTTAAGGTCTTGTCTATAACATTGATACCAAAACAGTCACAACCGCTTTCATCATAACCAGATCATAACCATTTTGGTCATGATCTGGTTATGAACTTGATTATGAATAATATTTTTGATTTTTACTTTTGGGCTTATCCGGCAATGTCATCTT
>CAOKJJ010000288.1 GCA_948468465.1 uncultured Eubacterium sp.
TGAGATTTAAAATCGCAGATTCTTTCACAAATGTTCACGATTTACATGTAAGGCCATTTTCCCCTCACCCGGCGTCCGCATAGCCATCCAAAAAAAACGCAACACAATGTCAATTCTGTTGCATAGTATTAAAATTTGGCCATTTTGCGCAAGAAATTGTTTTTAAGTTCCTAACCAATCCCCGCCTGTATCCGAGACGGGGGTTTATATAGCTCATAGACTGCCGCTAACGATGGGGCATTCTTCTGCTCATGCTCCCAGATGAAAGATTCCGATCTGTTTTTCCAGATCCACGGCCAGTTCTTTTAATACAGCCGCTTCTTTCGTAATCTGTTTTACCCGCTCGTTCAGCTGCGCTGTAGATGATGCCGTCTCTTCGCTGGCGGCCGCATTTTCCTCGGATATTGCGGACAGTGAGGTAATCATCTGCATGATCTGGCCTCTGGACTCATCCAGCACTTTGGACTGTTCTTCTATATGTTTCATTTTATCCAGGGAATCCTGAATGCCTCTGCTGACTGTTTCAAAGCATGCCCCGGTCTGCCCCAGCTTTTGTTCCTGGTTCCCTACGATTTCCACTACCTGATCCATTGTTTGTACTGTCGTCTGTGCATCGTTTAAAAGCACATGGATAATCCGTTCGATCTGCTGGGCGGATGTACTGGACTGCTCGGCGAGCTTTTGAATCTGCGTTGCCACAATTGCAAATCCACGGCCCTGTTCGCCTGCCCGGGCAGCTTCGATGGAGGCGTTTAATGACAGCAGATTTGTCTCGTCGGCTATCGAAGTGATCATCTCGACCGCTTTTTGAATCTGCTGGGCAGAATCATTGGTTGCCTGAATCTGCTGCGCGATAACCTCTACCGCCCCTGTCGTCTTTTTCGTGTAATCCGACAGTTCTCCTAAAATCCGGTCCGCATCTTCTCCTGCCGTGCCCATCTTGCCGGTAATCTGCGTCATCGCTGAAATATCTCCTGCCATCTCACTAATGATGCGGCCCATGTTTTCAATGTCTGTCATTGCCGCTTCTGTCTCTTCCGCCTGTGAAGCCGCGCCGCCTGATATTTCACTGATTGCCTGGTCGACCTTATCCGATTCGCTGCTTGTCAGCGCGGCTGACTGCTCCAACTCGTCCGCTGACTGCGTAAGCACACCGATCGAATGCTGGATGCTTCCTATCATATTCCTCAAAAAAGTTCTGAGCTTTGCGATGCCATGGAGCATGGCTCCGATCTCATCTCTGCGGCTGCTGCCTTTTTCTTCCTGCATTTCAGATAAATTGCCGTCCGCTACTTTCCCAAACGTATCCATCATCTGCTTGAGGGCCCGTGCAATCGACACAGCCATGACCGCTGTTAAAAGCAGCGCTGCCGCTATTACCGCTGCGCTGAGCAGGCTCATTTTGAGCGCGTCCGAGGTAATTGCCGCATTCACCTGGGCGCTCTTTTTTCCGGTAAAAATCATGCCGTAGGTTCTGCCCTCTTCATTTACAACCGGCATATAGTAACCGTAATAATGCTCTGTGCCCAGCTGCACATCCTCTGAAAAATACTCTTTTCCCTGATCCAAAACCGTTGCTTCCACTTCGCTGCTGACAGTTCCCTCTGTCATGCGGCTGTTGTTTCCATCCATCAAAGATGTGACTACTATGCTGTTTCCATAATATAACGAAACGTCTATCCCGGATTTGCTGCTCAGCTGGTCCGCCAGATTGTAGTTGCCGCTGACTACAAAAGTTCCTTTAATAACATTCCCGGATTCCAGCATGATAAAATCCCCGCTGCCTGCCGCGTCATAAGCTCCCTGCACTGCAAGGGCGGCGCTCTTTAACCCTTCGTAGATTTCATTTTTCAGGCTCTTTTTCAGATTTGACTGCCCGTATATGGTCAGGATAATGCCCAGTATCACAACCGGCAGCACTGACATGCCGATCAGTTTCACGGCAATGCTGATTTTCTTTTTTTCTTTTTTCATGTTTCCTCCATTTTCCTGCTTATTCCTCCAGACTTCTGCGGCGCTGTGTTTCTTGTTCACACCACAAAATACAGTCTGCATACCCTGCCTCCTGTGCCTGTTTGTACATTTTTTTCAAAATCTGCTCAAATTCCCTCTCTGTTTCCGCATATACAGCATCCCAGGAGCCATTTCGTATAATTTCTGTTACCCTGCCCCACTTTTCACCCAGTTCCGAAGATTTCAGACCTGCTGTATAGGTATTCGGTCTTGCGATGGAATAGCCAAAGCCTGACAGGTACTCTTTTGCGTTTGCTGCCTGGTTTTCGTCGCGCCACCTTTGTTCCACTTCGCTGACTTCTGCACACAGGACATTCGGCCATGTCGATGAAGCATAGGTCTGCCCGTTTGACTCCGGATTGACTGTATGTAACGTCCAGGTCGTATTGTTGAACTGAGGAACGCCTTCTGTCCAGGTTCCGCTATACCCGAAATCCTCCGGCATTTTACGGTCATCTCCGGCTGTATCTGCCGGCAGGTCCATCAGGCAGGTGTTTTTTTCCAAATCATAATCCCATCCAACACCTTTCGGCCCGTATTCCTGTGTCAGCCTTCCTTCCGGTGTACACAGCCAGTTCATAAGCGCCATAACAAGTTCCGGGTATTTCGTCTTCGCGCCGATCGTCCACAGCCTGTTTCCGCCGTTTTCATTCAGCCCGTATACAAGCGTATTCTGGTTTTCCGCCGCAAGCGGGAGCATGATTTTTCCATCCGCCGTATGGCTGACCGTATTATACTGTGGCGCCGCAAGCCATCCGAAAATACAAAAAAATGCCGCCCCATCCTGATAATCCTGCACGCATCCGTCATAGCCCTGTGTCCGGGACTCCGGGTCAAGCAAGCCGTTTCGGTACAGTTCATTATAAAAACGAAGGACACGCTCATAACTGCCTCCTTTTTCCAAACAGCCTTCAAAACTCCCGTCATTGACATCATACAATCCTACGCCAAATTCATCCTGCCCGAAAAAATTCGTACAGGTAGATTTTGCAAACATCATCATATCTCCATCCCAATCGCCAAACAGCGATACACCGTAAGTCTCCTTTCCGGAATCAGATACCGGGCAGATTTCTTTCATCTGCTTTAAGACACCAACATAATCCTCCAGCTCTTTTACTTCTGGCTTTCCGATCTGTTCATACAAATCCCAACGAATGTCAGGATGATAATCAAAGTCTCCGTACTCCCCACGCTCCGCCGCCACGTCATATCCAAACCCGTAGATGTGCCCGCCGGAATTCTTTCTGTTTTTATGAAACGCTTTTTCCATATGCGCCTTCATATACGCCCCATACTTCTCAAGCAGCCCGTCTTTTTCCCAATCCAGCAGCAGCCCGTCTTCGATTGCCGAATGATACTGGTCCGAATCCGTCCCCCAGATGACAATGTCACCCAGACTGCCGCCTGCTGCCCGCCTTTCATAAAAATCATCACTGCCGTCATAAATAAAATTTAGCTTTACATGAAACTTTTCCGCTAAAATCTGCGCAAACCATCCCTGCTGCTCTCCCTGATAACCGCTTAGCTGTGAGTATACCTCGAGCGTAACCGGCTCTTCCGGCAGTATTTCCGCTAAGCTGCCATCCTCATTTCCTGATAAAAGATCGTCCTGCGCAGGATCTCCATCCTGTTTTGCATTCCCTGTTGTTTCCTGTTTTTGTGCATCCTCACGCACCTTCCCGGCCTGTTCCTGCTGACCTTTTTCTCCGCAGGCGCCAAATAGCAGCGCTGCAGACAGCATCGCACATACAAAGCGCTTCTTTCTTATCATATATAAATGCCGCCTCCCTCTTACGCTCTTAATAAAAGCTAAAA
>CAOKJJ010000289.1 GCA_948468465.1 uncultured Eubacterium sp.
GTCGTCTTTCCTGCACCTAAAAATCCTGAAATAATATCAATCTTTGTCATGCTTCCATCTTCTTTCTTTATTCTAATTTAGATCACATGTGCCGACGTGAACACATACATATTTACTATAACATATGCAGGCGGGTGGATTCCAGTAAAATTTTTATAAAATTCAAAAAATTCAAAAACAAAGCAGCTTTTGGCCGTATAAACCAGCAGTTTACCCGCTTTTTCAGCATTCTACCCACTGTCGGTTGCATGCAATGCAGTTTTTATCTTATAATCATAGCAGAAAAACGATGGGAGGATTTGCGATGTTTGAAATAGACAAGATGCAGTTCGGCAGTTTTTTGTCTGCCAGGAGAAAAGAAAACAATTTGACGCAAAAAGCACTGGCGGAAAAGCTTTTTATATCTGATAAGGCCGTCAGCAAATGGGAACGCGGTCTCAGCCTGCCGGATATTTCCCTGCTGATTCCATTGGCTGATATTCTTGGCATCACGGTAACGGAACTGTTGGAAGGAAAGCTGATGGAGCATTCTGATACGGAAAATACGAGACAGGTGGAAGAGCTTGTGAAAAAGGCGCTGGCTTTTTCTGACAGGCTGCCGCAGCCATCTGCCAAAACGCGCAAAAAACATTGGATGATCTTTGCCGCGTGCGTCCTGTTTGCCGCCGTCCAATGGCTGGCCGTTTTCCTCGCAGGCGCGAATCTTTTCAGGCTGCTTGGGGGCGGCATTTTTACGGTGCAGATTCTAAGCCTGATTTTTATGGCATATTTCTGGATTCGTGCAAAGGAACATCTGCCGGCCTATTATGATGAAAACCAGATTTGTTTTTATCATGATGGTTTTTTTGAAATGAATATACCCGGACTTTATTTTAATAACCGCAACTGGCCCCATATCCTTCGCGTCTGCCGCATCTGGTCTTTGCTTGGCGCAACTTTATTTCCAGCCTGCTGCCTTTGTATCAGCCTTATAGTGCCGCCGACATGGAGCTGGATCTTAGACATGATTGTACTGCTTGGGTATGCCTTCGGCGGACTGTTTGTTCCGATTTACATCGTCGGCAAAAAATATGCATAACAGGCAGGCATTGGTAACGGCAGACAAAGCATGGATGCAAAATAGTCTACAGCTTGCAGACTATTTTGTGTCCATCAATTACTCTCCACGATAAAGCTAACGCTTCCTTTTGCTCCTTTTCCAGTTACTTCAACCGTATATGTTCCACTTTCATCAATTTCAACATCAAACGCATCAGATACGGAAATTCCGCTGCCCTCATAAACAGGTTCTTCCTCACCTTTCTGAATTTTTATGGATAAACTCCCCTTATGAACGGTCATTTTTCCACTAATGGTATCTCCGGATTCAGCAGTCAGGTCTTGCGTCTCTGTTGTATTTAACACACGATACTCCATGTTAAACTCACGGTTGTTTCCTATACGGCTGCCGTCAAATTTTGTACCGCACGCAGTTAAATACACCATAAGCGCTAATGTGCAAACTATCAATAATGATTTTTTCATAAAACAAAAAACCTCCGTTTGTTATGGCTTACAGCTTCCGCATGGTTCGTATCCGCCGTCTATAAGCTTTTGCCTGTCGCCTGTAAAATCTTCCCTGTTTTCTTCCTGAATCATCTGCGCGCTGCCGCAGGAAGGAAGGTGGAATTTTTTTGTATTCGTGTTTAAAACATAATCTGTCCCGCCTTCTTCCTCCGGCGAAACATCCTGTGTACTCTCCCAGCTGTCTCCGGTCGCGTAATCAATTTCTACGCCTGGCTGGACATTAAAGACATATACGTTATACGAAACCCCTTCTCCGTCATCCTCAACAGACAGCGCTTCCATCTGCACCCCATCCGCGATCAGATTATTCCCATCGAATACAGGCGTTACCCGGTACATGACATGATTGCCCGTCTCACGTACGTAATCCCCTACCTGTTCTTCAAACGGCAGCATTCCGCTGACATTCATATAGCGGGTGCCTGTAATCAGATTTCTCTCGTTCGCATTTTCTCCTGACAGCTGGTAGGCAATCAGATGGCAGCGGTTGTACAGATTTTTTCCTTCTACAAAATCATATCTTGTACTATGCCATCCGGTTGGTTTTACTCTGCTGATATTTCCGCGCTTTTCCATCGGCATCAAATCTGTTCCCACACAGGCAAACGCCGCTCCGCACCTGTCAAGTTCATCTAACGGCGCGTACTGCTCAAATGACTCCGTTGTAATTTCCTCGGCTGTAAATTCCGGCACATTTTCATTTACAATGACATACGGGGTATCTTTTTTATTCTCTGTATTTTTCTTACCTGTATCTGTCTGATTAATATCTGATTGATTAGTATCTGTCTGTTCCGTCTGCTTTTCCTGCAGGCTTGCTGACATATCCTGATCCATATACGTACAGCCCGTCAGCAGTGTCATCATGCAAAGCAGCACGCAAAAAACACTTTTTCTTAGTTTGTTCATAAATATCTCCATCCCCTTCCCAGTTATCGGTTAAGACACGTTCTGGCTCCAAAATTACTATATTTTTTATTCTTCACAGGCTTTAAAATTATAAATAGGTGTAATTACCTTTTCAATCTGTGCGGTGTCACCGATGTGGCTGATAATATCGTCCATCTTTTTATATGCCATCGGACATTCATCCAACGTTTCTTTTCTTACCGATGTAGAGTAAATGCCGTTCATCTGTTTTACAAACTCCGATACGGTAAAAGACTGTTTGGCCATTGCACGGCTCATCAGACGTCCTGCCCCATGAGGAGCCGATTGATTCCAGTCACCATTTCCTTTGCCGATGCAGATCAAAGAACCGTCCCTCATATTGATCGGTATGAGCAGCCTTTCCCCCTGTTTCGCGGACACGGCGCCTTTTCTTAAAATCATCTCATCCGTGTCAATATAATTATGAATTGTTGTAAATCGGCTGACGACGTGCAGTTTCATCCCTTTTATAATCTCATCCATCATCGCCTGCCTGTTCAGCTGCGCATACTGCTGGACAATCTTCATATCATGCACGTACTGATCAAACAATTCGCCGGATACGTATGCCAGCGTTTTCGGTATATTTGTCTTTACCGTGCTTTTTAACGCCAGGATACTCTGTTGGATTTCCTTTTCTCTGCCCTGTGATTTCAGCTGCGCGATCAAATGCTCAATATCCTTTTTCGTCTGGCCGTTTAATGCCTTATAACCTTCTTCCTGATAATACGACGCTACTTCCACACCCAGATGACGGCTCCCTGAATGTATGACAATATAAATCGTTCCGTCCTTATCTACGTCAGCTTCAATAAAATGATTGCCACCGCCTAAGGTTCCCAGACTTCGTTCCGCCCTTATTTTATGAATATGGCCATAGCAATACAGCTCCTCCAGATTTATTTTATCCAAATAGCGGTGCGCTGTGTCACGTATATGAAATCCGGAAGGTATCTTTTCATAAATCAGCTTGTCCAGTTTTTGCAGTTCCATATGCTTTTCCCGCACCACGGCTGTCTCCATCCCGCAACCGATGTCCACGCCGACCAGATTCGGCACAAGCTTATCCGTTACGGTCATTGTAGTGCCTATCGTACAGCCCGCGCCTGCATGGATATCCGGCATCATCCGAATCCTGCTGCCTGCGGCAAATTCCTGATCCAGCAGCATGAGCACCTGAGACGCGGATGCTTCGTCTACTGCATCTGTAAAAATCTTTGCTTCGTTATATTTTCCCTTTAAAACAATCATGTATCTTCCTTTCCTGCCTGTGTCAAACATTATATCGTTTTTTTTCATGAATGTAAAGACTTG
>CAOKJJ010000290.1 GCA_948468465.1 uncultured Eubacterium sp.
CAGTGATATCGTTTTCACTTACGAAATTATCATATCTTAAAGTATTATTTTTGTGAATTGGCATTTTTTCTAAATTTTTCAATTCTTCTTTGTAAAAAATGATGAAATCAATTTCAAAGCAAACATACAGAAATCCATGAAAACATCATTTTTTTATCCATTTTGTTCAAAAAAATCCTATTTTTAGCATGTTATTTAGATAATATACTAAAAACCACTTGCTTTATTTTTCAATATCGGATATAATATATGAAATTTTCAATATTATGGATCATTCGGAGAACCTCCGTCAGAACTGTCCAGTATATGATAGAATCGCTATAACAACGCTGCAAGATATTTGGGCGGTAAGAAATTGGCATGCCTGTATCTGACGCGTTTTCTATAAACTCCTAAATATTTTAATCCCTTTGGCAGCGGAACACAGCCAAGCCGCTGCCTCTTAAGGGGATCTGCCATTTCACGATTTTCATACAGCCCTTTACTGCAAATCCAGCTTTGGCGGTATGTCAAATTCATCTGGCACGTATTTTCCATTTTTCCTACGCTGTCTGACACACTCTGTCAGAAGATATTCAATCTGTCCGTTCACCGAACGGAAATCATCCTCGGCCCAGGCTGCAACTGCATCATACAGCTGCTTGGAAAGACGGAGCGGTATTTGCTTTTTTGTTGAATCCGCCATTTAAAATCAATACAGGCTTCCTGTGTTTACGATTGGCTGCGCATCATGATTCCCGCATAAAACGACGAGCAGATTTGAAACCATTGCAGCTTTGCGTTCCTCATCCAATACAACAACCTGATTTTGATTCAAATGTTCCAACGCCATTTCCACCATGCCGACCGCACCGTCTACGATCATCTTTCTGGCGTCGATAATTGCAGATGCCTGCTGCCGCTGAAGCATGACCGCGGCAATCTCAGGCGCATACGCAAGATGTGTGATGCGCGCCTCGACAACTTCTATCCCGGCTTCCTGCACACGTTTTTGAATTTCTTCACGGATCCTTGCCGCAACCGTCTCACTGGAACCGCGCAGGCTGCCTTCATCCGCAATGCCATCTCCCGTCGTATCCACGTTTGGCGCAACGTCATAAGGATAAAGCCGGACAATATTACGCAGCGCGCTGTCACATTGCAAAGACAGAAATTCTTTGTAATTGTCGACATTAAATACAGCTTTGGCCGTGTCCTGTATCTTCCATGTGACCGCGATTCCGATTTCAATTGGATTTCCAAGGCAGTCATTGATTTTCTGGCGATTATTATCTAATGTCATAATTTTTAAAGAAATCTTTTTCGATGCAGGTTCCATGAACCTGTTTTCCATTGTCTGCCCTCCGCTTTGACGAAGTTTCGTCGATGCTGCCGGATTGACTGCCGTGCAAAATGGATTAACAAAATAAAATCCTGGTTCTCTCAGCGTTCCGATATATTTTCCAAACAAAGTGAGCACAAGCGCTTCCTGCGGACGTAATACTTTCAGACCCACCCAAAGTATCCACGTCGTACAAAAGAAGAAAATACTGACGCCCATGAGAATCGGAGAGTGCATAACCCCGATAATAAACCCGCAGACGGACGCTGCATAAACTGCCAGCGAAAACAGCAAAACCGCCATCCCGTTTTTTTTCATTTTTAATACCTTTTCCTCCATAGATATATCCTCCTTGTTCTTTATGATATCATAATGATATCATATTAATTTCAAATGCACAAGGATTATTTTCGATCAATTTTAGAAATCATCCAGCTAGAAATCACCCCGTTTAGAAATCATCCCGTTAAAAAATCATCCAGCAGCACATGATATAATTCACAGATCAAAAATGCTGAAATCGGCCCCAGCAGCACACCAGACGCTCCATATACATGCACGCCAATATAGATACTCATTAATACAGCAATCGGCGGATATCCAAGCCTGTCTCCTATCAGCCTTGGCTCTAAAAACTGACGCACAAAACTGCATATCACGTACAAAATCCCATATACAGCTGCCAGCACATATTTTCCATTCACAATATCTATGATCATCCATGGCACAAATATCGTTCCCGTCCCGATAAAAGGCAGTGCGTCACACAGGCCGATCCCCATTCCAGCCAAAAGCGCATAGGAATTGCCTGTAAAAAAAAGCCCCGCAACACAAATCAAACTAATGATAAGCAAAATAATCAGCTGCGCCTTTAAATAAGTGCCGCCGGCCGATTTCGCATGCCGCTTGATCTGCACAACAAGCTTTCCAGCTTCTGACCTGCGCACGGCCTTTGCCAGCGCCGGATAATCTGTCAGTATCAGCATCCCGGAAATAACCGATACAAGCGCTACACCCATCACAGAAAAAACCACTTTCACATATAGCATGGAATTTTTCAGCAAATACGGCAATGTCTTTGTCTGAAACCCAGACTTTACTTTATCCTGCATACGGACAAACAGCTGCTCCGCTTCGTTAATCTGAATACCCAGGCTGCTTTCAATTCTGGCACAGCAGTCACACCAGATTTCCAGAAATCCTCCTTCCATTGATTCCACATTTTTTACAAGTGCAGCCAGCTGCATGCATGCCGTACGGCCGACAAAAAAACAAACCGTTCCGACAGCCGCAAGTACCACCATTACGACCAGCATCGAAATCACACTGCGCCCTCTTCCAGTTTTGCGTACTATTTTCTGAACGACTGGCTGCAGCAGCATTGCCAGAAACGCACCGAATAAAAAAGGAATTACAATCGGCACAACATATCTCATAGAAAGATAAACTGCCAACGTAATTCCTGCTAATAAAATTGTCTTTTTTACGTTTTCTTTCTCATGCCATCTCATACAAAAAGTATGTCTGGATGATTCATTATTATACTGCCAAACTTTTGAAATACTGGCAGTGACGGAGCCATGGAAAACCGCATTTTTTCATGGCTGCCAGGATGTACAAACTCCAGCCCGCACGCACACAGCCCCAGACCGGAATATGTTCCGCGCTCAGCGCCATTATTTTTTCTGCCGTATTTCACATCCCCTGCCAGTGGAGTCCCCAAATGTGCCATCTGCACCCGAATCTGATGATGTCTGCCAGTCAGCAGCTGAATCTTGACAAGGTTTTGAACGGGATCACAGCTTTCATCCGTCATAAGCTGCTCATACAGCAGCTCCGCTTTCTTTGCCTGCGGATCTTCTTGTTTCACAACCATTGAAACATTGCTGCGTCCGTCTTTTTTCAAATAATCCCGCAGCCTTCCTTTTTGCGCCGGCATCCTTCCTTCTGTAACTGCCAGATAAACTTTTGAAAAAGTTCTCTGCTGCAGCTGTCTGTTGAGTGCAGCCGTACTTTTTGCATGCTTTCCAAATACAAGAATCCCTTCTACAGGCTGATCCAGACGATGCACCAGGCCGACATACGGCTCTTCTTTCTTCTCATGCCGATAATTGCACAACAGGCTGACCATGTCCTGCTGGCCGCGCATCTTCGTCTGCGAAGCGGTTCCTGCCGGTTTTACGCAGACAAGAATGTCGTCATCTTCATATAATATATTCACACTATTTTTCATTTCTGACTGTTCCTGTTAGATACTTATAACTGATTTCTTATCAAAGTGGCAAAATTTTAAAACCATGCAACCGAATTGACAATGTGCTGCGATATTTTATTGGTAATGAGGACGCCGGATGAGGGGGAACTGGCCTGGCTTGCGGCTCCTACTCCAGAATGTTAAGAATCTCTAGGCATTCTGCATAGACGTAGTGGCTGCGTCCGGTCGCGTCGCGTAGTCCGCCCCTGGCTAAACGCCAG
>CAOKJJ010000291.1 GCA_948468465.1 uncultured Eubacterium sp.
AAAATGCTCCTCCTCTTATTGGACAAGCCCAATCAAAAGGAGAAGCCATCTTCCTACTTATTTACCTTCACACTGCAGGTAAAAGTATCCGTCCTGCCATACTGCGTAACTGTTACCTTTACTTTTGTCCTGCCGGCCTTTATGCCCTTGATAACACCTTTCGCCGACACAGAAGCTATTTTCTTATCTGCCGGCTTATAAGATATGGAAGCCCCGTCAGCTGCATTTTTCACTTTCAGCGCTTTCTTCTTTCCGGCTTTTACTTTTACAGCTGTCGCAGAAGGCTTCTTCTCCAGTGATTTCTCACTCGTCACCTGATCCCCGGATACATGCAGCCACAGATCTGTCTTATTTCCGTCAAAAAATTCCACTTCAAACCGGATCAGCCCGTCTTTTCCTTTCACGGTATCATCCGCAAAAAATTTATCTGTGACCACAAACAATTCCTTTTCATCATCCGCAAAAAAACACTCCTGATACTGCAGATAATTCCACCAGCCAGACTGCGGCCCAACCTTTCCGCCTGCCGCATATGCCGTTGCACGGCGCACCCTGCTGCCGTGGTAAGCAACCGGAATCTGAATGCCGTCCGCTGTTGTGCCTTTTGCTTTTCCCGCTGATACCGCGGCATATTTTACAAGATACTGATGCCATGGCGCCCCTGCGCTGAATGTAAATGTAAGATCCGCAAACGTGCCGTAAGCGCCATCCGCCAGCTTATCATACGCCTTGTTTATAAAATCCCGTTTCAGCGTAACTGTTGCCGATGCTTTCTCATATGTATAGTCCGTCCCTGACACAGCGCCTTCGATGCCTGCAAATTCATTTCCGTTTAACGTTAACGGAACCTGCAAATCTTTGTCCGTCTTTTTATTAAGGTACAACGTGTCTAATCCTGACGCATAAGAGGATCTCTGACTGACAGAGGTTTGCAGCATTGTGCCTGCCAGCGGTTTTTTCCATGCATAAGACGCATCATTACGGTCAATGCCGGAACCATTATCCCAGAACATCAGGCTGATTCCATCCTGCTGCGCCGCCTTTGCTCCCATGTATTCATAATATTTCAGCTCTTCGCCCTGCTGCAGGCAGTCTTCACCCGCATCATATCCCAGCAGGCCGTATTCTCCGATTACAACGCCAAAGCCGTTTTTTATAAATGTATCTGTCAATATATCAAACAAACCGTCCGCCGCTTTTCTCGGTGTATTGCCGTCATCTCCCAGCGCTTCGTCAAACATGGTAATACCAAGATTTGCACTGTATACCCATTCGCTGTAATAATGGACTGTCGCAATCAGGTTCGGGTCATTCAGCCCCTGCATAAATTTTAACAGCCCCTGTACTTTTTCTTCCTCATGGTTCGTGTTCATCGTCGGCATAACGATCATACGTGTGGCATTATTTCCGCCGCTCTTTCGGATAATGTCATAAGCCGCCTGATTTAAGCTGTCAAGCCGCTGCTGGTCCGTGACATTTTCATACTCGGTAAACTGCGGTTCATTAATGGTTTCAAAGCATACCTGCTCCGGTTCCTGTGCCAAATACGCGGCGAGCTGCTCCCACAGCTGCGTGAATTTTACATATTCCACAGACGAAGTGTTTCCGTCCCAGTCTTTGAGCCAGATCCAGGAATCATGGTGGATATTAACCATAACATACAGCCCTTCATCCACCGCCCAGTCAACGACTTCTTTGTATCTGGCAAGCCATTTCTCATCAATCGTGCAGATACCGTTTTCCTCCGTAAAACGATGATGCAGCGTCAAAGGGATACGAATACTCTGGTAGCCCTTTTCTTTCACGGAATGAATCAGTTCTTTGGTCACAACAGGGTTGCCCCATGCCGTTTCTCCCTGATCTTCGACACTCAAATCCGTATCCACACCGTCAAAGCTGTTTCCAAGATTCCAGCCTGCGCCCATAGCCGCTACATACTGTTCGGATGCCGACACTGTGCCCGCGGCATCCTGTTTCTTTTCATCCGCCCGCACAGAAGATATCCCAACACCGGTCAGCAGCAATACGGCAGACATCACGGCTGCAATCAGATTTTTCATCTTCATAAATAAACCCTCCTGTTCTTCATTTTTATTCAAGCTGCGCAGCTTTTTCAGATGAGGTCATTATATCAGTATTCAACGACAGAAAACACGTTGTTTTTCTGTGATTTTCTACATGATAATTTATACGTGAATAGTAACATTTATACTCCCCTACATAACCTCTACGCCAATCACCACCGGCAGCTGACACTCCAGCATACAGCCCACATGCAGCCCGTCCATTTCCTGGTGCCATTCCACTGGTTTTCCCTCGTATCCCAGCACCCGCACGCTTTTTATCAGGCCATGGAAATCCGTCGTAGACTGCCCGCCCTGCTCCGCCGTCGTCTCGGCCATCGAACGAATGACGACAGCTCCATCCGCAGGCCAGCGCATGACAAACACATAAATCAAGCTCCCTTTTGCTGTAAAACGCAAATCCTCTTTGGTATACATAATCTCTTCGTTGTCAGAAAAATGTCCCTCCGGCAGCTTTGCAGGGCCCTCCGCGTACTTTCTCCAGGGATATGTCCCATAGACCGCTTCTCCGTTTATTTTAAGCCATGCCCCGATCTCCTTTAAAATTCGCTCATCTTCCTGAGGGACAGAGCCGTCACCCTTCGGCCCTACATTAAGAAGCAGATTCCCGTTTCGGCAGACCGTTTCTATCAGGGTGCATATGATCTGCCTGCCCGTCTTATATTCCAACGTATCCGTATAGCACCAGGAGTTTTTCGCAATGGCTGTATCTGTCTGCCACGGATACGGCGCTGCCTCCCGCAGCCCGCCGCGCTCCACCTCCACAATCCCGCTGCCAAATGCCATCATATCATATTTATAGCAGATGCCGACCTCTTTTCCCCATTGCCTGCCGCAGTTATAATAATACGCCGCCATGACCTTAAACGCCTTATGAAACGCCTCATGCTGCACCCACCAGTCAAAATACAGCAGCGAAGGCTGATAGCTGTCTATAATTTCACACACACGCAGCAGCCAGTCATTGACAAATTCCTCTGTCGGATACGGCAGGCTTTTTAAATCCATAGCGTCCGGCTCCGGCATGGCAGGCCAGTAAAAATCGCCTTTTTTCAGCGGTTCCTTCACATCAGAATCAAATTCTTTTCCATGCCCCATAAAAAACCAATGTTCCGCCCGGTGGCTGGAGGTGCAAAAATGCATTCCCTGCTTTTCAGCCTCTTCTTTTAATTCGCCTAAGATATCCCTGTGCGGCCCCATTTCCCACGCGTTATATTTTGATATCCCGCTTTGATACATCTGAAAACCGTCATGATGCTCCGCCACCGGAAATATATATCTGGCGCCTGCCTCCTGAAACAATCCAATCCATTCTTCTGGACAGAATTTTTCTGCTGTAAACAGCGGAATAAAATCTTTGTAGCCAAACTCCTTCTGAGGGCCAAAATTCCTGCGATGCCATTCCCATTCTTCACGCCCTTTGATGTACATATTTCTTGAATACCATTCGTTGGCATGGGCCGGGATGCTGTAAAGGCCCCAGTGAATGAAGATACCAAACTTCGCGTCACGAAACCAATCCGGCACCTTCCATTCACACAGGGAATTCCAGTCAGGGCGAAACATACCTTCTTCTGCGGTCTGAATAACTGCACGCAAATATGACTCCTCTTTTTTCTTATTCATATTATATACTCCTTTATGGGTGAAACTTATTTGGCTATGCGGACGCTGGATGAGGGGCGGGGCCTGGATTTCGGCTCCTACTCC
>CAOKJJ010000292.1 GCA_948468465.1 uncultured Eubacterium sp.
ATATGCGAATGGGATAGAGGGTGTGGTGTTACATCCATTCAGAGTAAATGCAGCTCTGGTATGAACAGTATTGACTGATAAACAAGCTTTATTAAAAAATTTGATAAATTATTATGATTTTAATAAGTTTGAAAACATGGAAATACGAGGGAGAGAATTATGGATCAGATAATTATTCAGGATTTGAGTATCTATGCAAAGCATGGTGTATATACGGAAGAAAATATTTTAGGACAGCAGTTTTTAGTATCTGTCTACATTGATCTGGACTTATCCATGGCAGGGCAGACGGATGAACTGCAGTATACGATTGATTATGGCACTGTCTGCCATTTTGTAACGAATTATATGCAGTCGCATACGTTTAAGCTGATAGAGGCAGCTGCAGAGCACTTAGCCGAAGAGCTGCTGCTGCAGTATGACCCAATCAAAAAGATCCGGATTAAAGTCAAAAAACCATGGGCACCTATCGGACTTCCGATTAAAAATGTCTGTGTATCCGTAGACCGTACCCGCCATAGCGTTTATCTTTCGCTTGGTTCGAATCTGGGAGACAGGCAGGCATATTTGCAGCAGGGCATCCGGGAGCTGAATGACCTGGATTCCTGTAAAATATGTGAACAGTCCAAAATCATTGAGACAGAGCCGTATGGAGACGTGCCGCAGGATAAATTTTTAAACTGCGTCATACGCATAGAAACAATCTTAAATCCACAGCAGCTTTTAAATGTGCTGCATAAAATTGAAGCGCATGCAGGCAGAACGAGAGACGTTCATTGGGGGCCGCGCACGCTGGATCTGGATATACTATTTTATGACCATATGACAGTGAATACACCGCAGCTGACCATTCCGCATGCGGACCTACACAACCGCAGCTTTGTGCTGGAGCCGTTATGCGAAATAGCGCCATGGTATCAGCATCCTGTGATGCATAAAACGGTCCGGCAGCTTTTCGATCAATTGGTGAAGGACGATGACTGGCTCTGATAACGGTGCAGGCAGTGCGGCACACAGGCTTTCTGTCAGGGAGCTTTTGTATGCCGCTGCGCCCGCGCTGTTTCATATGGTTATTACCAATACGGCATATATGGCATTAGCTGCGGCGCAGGTGTCGGATTCAAAGATAATGATGCAGGCGCTGTCTGTTTTGACCAGCCTGGTCTTTTTCGTCTGGTATGCGTCTCGCAGCCATATGCAGATCAGAAGCCGGAAAAAAGGCATCTATCGTTATCCTGCTTCCTTTTGCTATGTAGTGGCAGTTGTGATGTGCGGTATTGTAAACAATTATCTGTTTTCGATTGTGCTGTCTTTGATCGGAAAGTTTACTTCCGGTTATTGGAATGTTATAAAGGTGTTCTACAATCAGGATTTGTTTCTGGAAATCATTGCCCTTTGCGTGCTTGGGCCGGCGGCGGAGGAGCTTGTTTACCGCGGATTTGTATATCAAAGGCTGCGTGAAAGCTGCAGTGAGAGCAAAGCCGCCGTGTGGTCGGCACTTTTATTCGGACTGCTGCATTTTAATCTGGTACAGTGTGTGTATGCGTTTGTGCTTGGCTTGCTGCTGGCGCACATTATATATAAAACGGGAAGCCTGCTTACGGCAGCCGCAGCGCATATGGCGGCGAATCTTGTATCTGTGCTCTGGCAGGAGACGGACTGGCTGGAGTTTTTGAACCAGACCGGCAGCAGGCAGTATGCAGCGGCAGTGGTTTGCCTGGTTTTGATGGGAATATTTTTGTCTTATGGAAATCAGATGGCGCGGCGTGTCAGGTAAAAAGAATAGCTCCTGAAAATGAGGTGGTGAAGGATGGAACTATTAAAAAATGAAAAGATATATACGGTACAGGATATTTATGCGCTGCCCGAAGGAAAACGTGCAGAGCTGATAGACGGCAGATTTTATGATATGGTGCCTCCCGGAAGGACACATCAGAAAATAAGCATGCGGCTGAGTCAGACAATTGCCAACTATATTGATCGTAAAAGTGGCAGCTGTGAGGTATATGCCGCGCCATTTGCAGTTTTTTTAAGTGAAGATAACAGAAACTATTTGGAACCGGATATATGTGCCGGTTGGGATTTTTGAAGGGTTTTCCATACGGATATAATTGATTTGCAGGGTTGTACGGGCTGTGTGTTCCCCGGTGCTGGCTGACAACACCGGGTTTCTGTTTGGTTAAAAAAGATTGTAAAATATTTCTTCCAAGGGGATAAAAAAATCGTTAGAGAGGGATGCGTAGATTGTGTCTGTACAAGCTTCCCGATCCCGTTCGGTCATGTCATCCGTTGGAAGCTGGTACACTCCGTCAAGCCTGTATCTTCCGTCTGTAAGCAGGTAAGTTTCGATGGAGCGGGGCTTCACATCAACGATCCAGTATTCCTTTACGCCTGACTTTTCATACAGGTCTTTTTTATAACCCCTGTCATTTTTGGACGTGCCAGGAGAAAGCACTTCCACTACCAGATCGGGAGCGCCGTGGATGCCGTCGTTCTTTATAATGTCTTTATTGCAGACAATCATTACATCAGGGATTACACGGTCGTTATCCGTGAGGTAGACATCCGTCCCGTCGGCGAACGCTTCGCACGGTTTTCCTTTCAGGCGGGCCTGGAAAGCAGTGGCGATATGGAATGCAACCCGGTTGTGGTTCACAGATGGGCTTGACATCATATAGATTTTTCCGTGCAGCAGTTCTTCGCGGGGTTCTTCCTGATATGCAAGGTTTGTGTTCATGGTTTTTTTCCTTTCGATTTATTGAGAACCTACTGACTTTTCGTTCTTATTATCTCGTCTTTTCTCCAACATTGTTCGTCATGTTCCTTTCCATGACGGAAAGAGCCTTGATATGCCTGTAACTATGATACCACATGCAAGGCTCGATTTCATTATATAACTTCTAAAGTATCAATGATTTTTCAAAAGAGTTTTTATGAAAATATGAGTTATGGTTCATCCCATATGGTATCTTCAGGACATGGCCATTTTTCTGACAGAGCTTGTAAATAGACAAGTTCTTCTTCTGTTAATGCATCATCGTTTCCGTATAGATATTCCCAAAGGCTTTTATCTTCTTCGTGATAATATACAAATTCGCTTGTGGAGTTATAAAATATAAAAGACTTCTTAATCAAAACAAATTTTCCGTGTGCTTATAGGGGCATTTTTACATTAGCGAGGGTGCGAACTTTTGTTCTGGGGTTCTTTTGCCTGATAGTATATACTCGTAGGCAAAAGTCGGTTATTATCACGGAAACTCGGATACTAACAGGCAAAACTCGATACTATCACGCAAAAGTCGATACTCGCAGGCAAAACCCATATACAAACATGGAAACTGGCTGTATTATCACGGAAACAGGATGGGAGTTTTCGTGATAATATAGCCAGTTTCCGTGATAAAATACAGAGTTTCCGTGTCCGTATATGATTAAAGCGATAAAAAGTAAATGGGAAAATAGGAATACAAGAAAAAGGGCTGGATGACGGCTCTTTTTTGCTTTATATTTACTAAGACATATTCTGTTGCACATGTTCAATTTCATTTCTGTAAAACTCTATTTTTTCATCCAATTTAATCTTATGCTCCTGCAACCGTGCAATCTGCTCATTGAGTGCCTGCCGATGCTGCACTAGCATTTCCATCCTTTCAGAAAGGGTGGGATCACCTGCGGCGCGGAGTCCGGCATAATGCCTGATTTCCTTAATGGGCATACCGGTGTCTTTCAGGCGTTTGATAAATGCAA
>CAOKJJ010000293.1 GCA_948468465.1 uncultured Eubacterium sp.
TTATTATGTATTTACGATGTCGCTCCAGAATTTTTCGGGGTACCTTTGCATTTTCAGAAATTATTTTAATGGGCAGCTGCCTGGTTGTCTTCATATTGGTAATCAGGACCGGGTGTTCTTTCAGATATCGAATTGCGCTCGCACAGGAATCTTTGGTCTTTCCGGCTTTTGGAGAGCACTCGGTCAGCTCGGTGAAAGTAATGCCGTAAACATCCAGATATTCTGAGATGGCTACAATTTCATCCAGCAGAGGGTTATCATCACTTACAGACGCCTGTTTCATAACGTTGATCTGGAAACCCATGTTTTCAGAGTCCTCGTCCACTTCGCCTTCAAACAGATAAGGTTCGGTCTGCATTTCAGAGGAAAAACGGGCCTGTGAACGAAAATAATCGGTCAGACGATGTTCAATCAGCAGTTTGGCATAAGATGGAAACGCGCCTTTGGATTCGTTGTACGTATCAATAGCATTAGAAAAAGCAATGAGCGCGATCGACCATTCATCATCACTTTTACTGATATAGTGTTTTGCAAATTTGCTTGCGCAATTTAATATAAAGTTCTCGTTTTTATGAATAAAGGCATCTCGCCTGCGTTCATCCTGCGCTGCCGCGAGAGCTTCTTTCCCCATATTAAATAACATAGATTCTCCTTGACGGTACATAACAAATAATACCAGATGGTGAATAGCGTTTTGCTTTTGAAATATTACTTATTGTATAAACCATGTTACAGTATACCACGAAATTGATTTTTTAACAGCATTATTACAAAATTTCCTGTTAGAAATTAATAGAAAATGGAATTTGTATGATTTATATATCATCAGGCATTTCCCAGGATAAGGCTGCAGCCCGATATTTTTCGGCTAACTCCTGACAGGCTTTGATTGGCCCGTTTATGTTTTCCGCCATTTGTTCATAACACTCGCTCAGCTTCATAAGCGGCAGATTTCCGCTTGTACGAATATTTAAAATACTGGATGTCTCGTATGCGGCGCAGTAATACCAGCGGGAAGCCTCTTCAAAATCGCCGGCATCATAATAGTATTGGCCAAGCTCACAGCAGATTTCGGAACAAGGATAGTAAGTCATGGAACGAAGGGCATACTTAAAGAAGTCTGCGGTGTTATTTTGGATACGCATGCAGCGGCATAGGATGCAGACGGCTTCCGGCAAACGTTCGGCGTTATTGTTCTGCTGACATCCGTTATTCACAACAGCAGAACAATTTTGTATTGTCTGCATAAAAACAGGCTGCGCCTGCAGGAAATCTTCCTCTGTGCCAGAGATCAGCAATTCTTTTGCATACATGGAGTGCAGCTTGTCTGAGATTGGCTGGCCGGCTCCGAAGGCATGCAGAAAAAGGCTGAAATCCCGTTTGCTATGGTGGGACTGCGGCAGATGCAGGATCTCAATATCGCTGTCAAATGTTAGCGGCTCCAGCTGCACAGTTTCATGAATAGGGTCAATCCAGCGAAACTGGCGCAGCCGTTTATATAATTTTGGCCGATATTCGTTGCGGATATTCATGACGGTATTAAATTGTTCAGAAGTAATATACTTCATTTGTACGATTTCTATTTCAGGAACCAGCGATTTTTTTAAATAGAGAAACCGCTTATGATTTTCACTGTCAAGGACTTCGTCGGCATCCGCGGTATAAATATAATCCATAGTGGCTTTTGAAAATGAAAAATTGCGGGCGGCGCTAAAATCGTTCTGCCATGGAAAATCGTAGATCTGCTCTGTGTAACGTTTGGCAATTTCTTTTGTATGGTCAGTGGAACCGGTATCGACAATAATAATTTCATCCATTAAATCGGAAATGGATGCCAGGCAGCGTTCTAAAACAGCTTCTTCATTTTTTACAATCATGCAAAGACTGATAGTAGCCATCAGGGGATCTCCTTTCAAATGTCAAATGCGCAATTTACAGCATACTTTGGCTATGATACAAAAAGTCTATCATAAAGACGTGAAAAAAGGGTGAAAAGTTTCAAAAAATATGTTAATTTATCAAAATAATTTGAAAAAACCTGCAGATATGTTATGATTATAATAAAAATAAGGAACGGTATGAAAAAATGAGTGCAGTTGTTACGTTGAAAAAAGGAGAAGGAAGAACGATCAAAGCAGGCGGTATGTGGGTATATGATAATGAAATTGCCTCGATTGCAGGTGCATTTGAAAATGGGGACATTGTGGATGTGCGTGATTTTGATGGGTTTGCGATGGGACGAGGGTTTATTAATATGGCTTCGAAAATCAGAATACGCCTTATGACAAGAAAAGCCGGCCAGCAGATCAATCAAGAATTTATACGCATGCGGGTAAAAAATGCATGGGATTATCGGAAACAGACGGTGGAAACAGACTGCTGCAGGCTGATCTTTGGAGAAGCAGATTTTTTGCCTGGCATCGTGATTGACAAATTTTCTGATGTGCTGGTGGTAGAGTCTTTGGCGCTTGGCATAGACCGAATGAAAGAAATGATTGTGGAAGCGGCAAAAGAAGTACTGGCGGCGGATGGGATCAGCATTCGCGGTGTTTACGAAAGAAGTGACGCAAAAGTACGGGAGCAGGAGGGGATGCAGCGGCAGAAGGGATTTTTAGGAGAACCGTTTGACACGAATGTCAGCATTGAGGAAAACGGCGTAAAGTATATTGTAGATGTACAGAACGGACAGAAAACAGGTTTTTTCCTGGATCAGAAATATAACAGGCAGGCGGTGCGCAGACTTTGTAAAGACGCACAGGTGCTGGATTGTTTCACGCATACCGGATCCTTTGCACTGAATGCCGCACAGGCAGGCGCAGCCAGTGTACTGGCCGTAGATGCTTCGGAAAGCGGCATTGCGCAGGCACAGCTCAATGCGGGTCTGAACGGCTTGGAAGAACGGATTACTTTTGCATGCAGAGATGTATTTGAACTGCTGCCAGAACTGGAACGCCAGGGCAGGCAGTTTGATGTTGTGATTTTGGACCCGCCGGCATTTACAAAATCCAGAAATTCGGTTAAAAATGCGGTAAAAGGATATCGCGAGATTAATTTAAGAGGACTGAGGCTGGTGAAGGATGGAGGATTTTTGGCGACTTGTTCCTGTTCGCATTTTATGACGCAGGAATTGTTTGCGCAGACGATTCAGCAGGCTGCGCGCAGTGCACATAAAAGGCTGCGGCAGGTTGAGTTTCGCACGCAGGCGCCAGATCATCCGATTTTGTGGGCGGCGCAGGAGTCGTATTATTTAAAGTTTTATATTTTTCAGGTGTGTGAGGAGCGGTAAAGCTGAGAAAGACTGAATTTATGCGGGTTTCAGGGATTTTGGACTGGTAAAAAGTTATCGCATCTTATCGTAAAATGGCGTAGTTTTTTATAAAATTGGCGTATAAAATGGCGTAGTAAATCATTGAGGAAAAGCATTATATACTTGTAATTCAATCATTAGCATAAGGGCATTACTGATTGTAGAAATACAGTTTATTCTTGTTAACCGGGAGACAGAAGAAAATCATTGTTACTACAAATCAAGTGCATTAGCTTGTAATGGAATGATTACACTGAACAACAGGGAAGTGATAGGAATACCGTGCTATGCATCTGCAATGAAAGACGGTTTAGCAGAAAGCAATAATATGTTATCACTCATTAACGGCACAATGGAATTTATTA
>CAOKJJ010000294.1 GCA_948468465.1 uncultured Eubacterium sp.
GTACCTGGTTCTTGCTATCAATATCCCTATTATCTATGAAGCCCTGTCAGCATCTCTACCGTAGAAGGGTCATAGTGGGAAAAGAAAAGGCTTTCTTTTGTATCCAGTTTTTGGATCGCTGCCATATCTTCCTCATCCAACACGAAGTCAAACACATCTATGTTTTGTATCATGCGTATTTTATGTGTTGACTTTGGAATTACTACAACGCCGCTTTGTATCAGAAACCGCAGGGCTGTCTGTGCGGCGCTTTTATCATATTTTTTCCCAATCTCCATCAATACAGGGTTTGTAAAGAAGTCTTTCCGCCCCTCGGCAAACGGTCCCCAGGATTCATGCTGCACACCATATTTTTCCATATACTTATGCGCCTGTACCTGCTGTTGGAACACATGGGTCTCCACCTGATTGACTGCTGGTTTTACTTCTACAAAGCTGCACAGGTCTATCAAACGGTCGGGATAAAAATTTGATACGCCGATTGCACGGATCCAGCCCTCTTTATATGCTTCTTCCATCGCACGGTAGGTGCCGTAATAGTCATTAAAAGGCTGATGGATAAGAACCAGGTCAATATATTCCGCCTGCAGCTTACGCAAGGATTCTTTGAGGGAAATTTTTGCTTTTTCATAACCACCGTTACTGATCCATACTTTTGTCGTCAGAAATAATTCCTCACGGGGAACGCCGCATTTACGGACAGCGTTGCCAACCGCTTCCTCATTTCCATATGCCTGTGCAGTATCGATCGAACGGTAGCCTTCACCAATCGCATCCAATACGCAGCGTTCACATTCCTCGTTACTCACCTGGTACACCCCATAGCCCAATACGGGCATCCTGACTCCATTATTCAAAGTTATATATTCCATGTCCTGCTCCTCTGTTTTAATCATTTTTATTTCTTTCATATCAAATATGTCTGCCATATGTTTCAGACCTAATACGTCTTAATATTTTAAACTTTTTACCCATTTATTGACGGTTTTCTGGGAAGGCACGTCATAAAAATTGCGCCCTTTCATCCATTTTGTCTTAGATGAAATCTGTGCCTTTACCTTTAAATGTTTCCCGCTGCTTCCAAGGCCGCTGCTGATCGACGTAGAAAATGGGATTACCGTTTTCTTCTTCAGGCTTACATTTTCTACAAGGCTGTAAACAATATGCGGCGCTTCTCCCCACCAGATCGGATACCCGATATACACAACATCCGCTTTCTTTACTGCTTTCTTAATTGCCGTTATATTAGCAATCTTTGGGCGGACTTTGCTTCTTGCCGGTGTTTTTGCAGACGCATGTTCTTTTGACACCCGGCTATTTTCATCACCGTAATCAAGGTCTTCCTCTGTATAAGGTTTTTTTGCCTTGATCTCTATTACGTTTCCCTTTGTTGCTTTGCCAATCTTCTTTGCCGCGCCCCTTGTCGTCCCTGTTGCTGAGAAATAAAGCACAACAATGTTTTTCTTTTTTGTTTTAGCTTCCACATTTTGCACGTTTGCCAGAGAAAACACTAAGGCAAAAGCCAACGCCATAGATACCAGCCGTAACATTTTTGTTCTGTAAGTTTTCATAATTCCATTCCTTTCTATTCTTTTATACACTATTGTAAAAGCTGTTTCTTTTTTCGGATCTTTGCCCATTTTGAAGCATAATGCCCGCACCATACAAACAAGGCCAGGACAGCTATGTAATCTGCCAGGAAAATTGCCAGCGGTTCATCAAAATCAAAAAACACAAATTGATTTTTAAGGAACATATATTCCCAAACCCCTCTTTTCCAGGAAGCGTACGCCCCATAAGCAGCTGTCAGGAAAGCAGATCCCCGCAATATCCATACAGGGACGGCAGACGCCTTTTTCCAATGCTTCTTTATCATCCCCATGATCATGCTCCAATGGAATCCGAGATGGAGCGAGAGCAATGCAAACCCCCAATACGCTGAAAGCATATGCAGATTCCTGGCAAAAGAACGCCCTCCCTGGATGGGAAGGAACGCGAGCGCATGGCGGGAAAGTATCGCTCCGCTTACCATAGAACCTGTCATTGCAATAAAAATGCAAATGACAAGAAGCGTCTGCAGGATGGAAAAAAGCGTGTATTTCCTTATTTTTGTGCCGTTTTTTGCACACGCGTGCCCCAGAGGGTATAGAGGAATACCCGGACGGTGCTTTCTTTTGAATCTATTGCTGATCCATTTCCTGTTCCATATATGATGCAGGATAAAAAGGACGAGCATCCCAATCCCCAGCCATTCATGGGCAGCCTGGCCGACAAGCTCATAAGCCATCAGAACGATCAACACTGCCGTCATACAGAAATCTGTCACAATTTTCAAAACCACATTCTGTTTCACGAAAGCCCCCCTCTAATAGCCAATTTCTTCCAGCCAGCCTGCCACATCACCTGCTGCATCCGGCACATCTCTTTCATTCACAGTAAATCCATCCGTAATGACCGTCGCTTCCGGCTCAAGCTCCTGAATTGTTTCGATCGTCCCGGAAAAACGGCTTCCATTATGGACATTAAATGGGATGATTGTTTTTCCCGAAAAATCGTATTCATCAAAAAAACTATAAAGAACCTGCGGAAGGTCGGCCCACCAGTTGGGAAAACCGACAAAAACTGTCCCATACTTATCCAGTCCCTCTATGTGGCTGGTCAATTCCGGGCGCACGTCTTCTTCCTGCTCATTAGCGGCATAGTCGATCAGTTCCCCGCCGTCTGCCGGATACACCACGGAAGTCCGGATGGAAAACAACTCCCCTCCTGTTTCTGCCTGGATCATATCTGCAATGGCACGGAGCCGGCCAACCGGCTTATCATTTACCATGGAATAGCTGGCAGAAGAAACAGCGTCTACGCCGCTGTTTTCAGCAACCGTAAAATAAGCGATCAGTATTTTGCCATCCGACGCAGGCTCTGCATCTGCCGCTGCAGTCTGTTCCTGCGTTTTCTCAGATCTGCCCGATGCTTCACGCTTATCAGACCCGCAGGCCGCCAGGGAAACTATAACTGTTGCTGCCGCCAGTAATGCAATATAACGCTTCATAAAAAACCTCCTTTCGTTCTGAAACAATGCGCTGTTACTTTTATGATCTTATTTTAGCAAATACCATGCGGCAGCGGAAGTTTCCATTTGTTCAGCAGTTATAACCTTAAAGTATATACTAACATGAAAATTTCTCCTGTATTCTCTGATGGAATGTTGTATGGAAAATGAAACTCTTACATTACAGTGTCCGCAATATAGGAACGGATCGCGGAATTATCCTTTGAAAATAGCCCATCATCTACGACTGCCCCCGGTGCGCAGGTTTTGATAAATTCTACGGACTGCGCATACTGCGTGGTATCCATCGAAGCTGACTGTGAAACCGGGTAAATATATTTCCCGCTAAAATCGTATCTTTCCAAAAACGTCCCGACTGTCATGGGTGCCGTATGCCACCAGATTGGGTAGCACAATACAACCCTGTCATACTGTTCCACGGATGATAGCGGGTCTTTGATTGGAGGCCTTGCGTTATTGTCTGCCTCGTCTTTTGCTTCCCCATAGGCGACCTCATTATAATTGTCACTATATGGTGTTTCCCGCTCAATGCGGAAGGAATCTGCCCCTGTCTGCTCTAT
>CAOKJJ010000295.1 GCA_948468465.1 uncultured Eubacterium sp.
TGATGTGAAACTGAAAGTTGTTGGCATTTACGAGTATAAGGGAGATACCAATCCACTGAACAGGATGGCACCTGCAAGAGACTGGAAAATATGAAAAGCAGGCAGATAAAAGTTACTTCTTCCATACATGTGAGACAGACAGCGGGGTATGGCGGACCGCTTTATTATCCGGAGCGTTCCCAAATCAGCATGGAAGGAAAATGGCTGGAAAAAGCAGGCTTTTTTACCGGAGACAGGATTCAGGTGGAGTATCAGGAAAATTCCATCTGCATGTATCCGGCAGTCTGAAAACGGCAAAATGAGGAAATGCTGTATCTGAATACGTTTTTCTGGCAAAACAGTTCAGTCAGTGCCGGCGGGGAATGTGAAAAAATGTATTAGGAAAGTCTGGCAGCGGGAATGCAGAACTAAATATGACATCAAATAAGGAAGCAGAGCAGAATAGTCCTGCTTCCTTATGGTTTTAACAGAAAACAGAATAACAGAAAACCAGAAAAAGCAGAGGAACGCCATCCCCTGCTTTTTTTGTTTATGCCGGCAGGACAGACTTTTTATATTTATGAATCAGAAAGAGAGGGATTTATCATGGCAGATATTCAGTTTGATTATTTTACGGCAGCGGAAACGGAACAGTATACCTTTTACCGGATACCAAAGGCATTGTTTACGGAAAGCAATTTCCAGGGGCTTTCCTGCGAAGCAAAGATATTGTACGGCATTGATGATTGACCGCCTCGGCCTGAACATACGCAACCAGTGGTTCGACAGCCGGGGGGCACGCATACATAATCTTTACGGTCGAAGATGTGATGGGGGTTATGGGCTGCCAGTCACAGAAAGCGGTGCGCCTGATGAAAGAGCTGGATACCGCAGACGGCATCGGGCTGATCGAGAAAAAGAGGATCGGGCTTGGGAGGCCAAACCGGATTTATGTGAAAAATTTCATGGCAGGAGGAACCAGCGGCAAGCCGCATACAGCAGATAATCCGCACGGCACCGATATGTCCGGGAAAAAGGAGGCAGCGTTAGAAGAACAGCTTCACTATGCCGGGGCAATGCCGGAAATGAAAGCGGCGCGTATGGGGAATATGAGGAAAACTGGTGGGATATGGAAGAAGATGAAGATTCCGGAACTAAAAATTCATGGCATGGAACGCCGGTGTACAAAACCCCTGCCTCCGGCGCCGGTATGGATATGGAAAGCACCGTGGACATTGCGGATGCTGCAGATATTGTGGACAGTGTGGATAACTGCTGGGCAGCCGGAAATTTCATGGATGAATATCAAAATCCAGAGCTGGAAACCCGCAGCGGGGAACATATTTTCGCTGATAAAACAGTGGAAGCTATGGTGCGGGAAATGCCAGGAGAACAAAAAACGGGGCCGTCCGGCGGCGGTTTTAAATGTGTCCGGGAGCCGCAGGGCATTTCCAGACAGATCAGCAAGGGACCGGAGATACAGGACGGTGGAGGGCAGCAGGCCGTAATTGTGGAAACCGAAATGCCAAAACAGCGGGATTCAAAGCGTAATGATACTGAGTACAGTAAGACTGAGATCAATAAGACTGAAAAAAATAAAACTGATTTCCCTGCTGTGTATTCATCCCATCAATCTTATCAATCTTATCAATCCTGTCAATCCAGCCGGACAGATCTGCCCGGGCAGCATGCACAGGGCAGGAATCAGGCCATCATGCCTGCAGACAGCGGGATGGATGGGATTGAAAGAAAAATAGACAGTTACCGCGAATACATACGGGAAAACATTGATTACCAGTGTTTCAGGCCGCAGGATGCGGAAAGTGTGGATGAGCTTGTGGAGCTGGTGGCGGACACGATGATGGTTTCAGACAGGGGGACAGTCAGGAGTGCCGGAGAGGAGAAACCGGCGCCCATAGTGAAAAGCCGCTTTATGAAGCTGGCCCATTCGCATATTGAGTATGTCATGGACTGTCTGCAGAAGCACACAGGGAAGATACGCAACATCAAGGCATACCTTCTGACGGCGCTTTATAATTCATCGCTGACAATCGGCAGCTACTACCGTGCAGAAGTGAACCATGATCTTTATGGCCTTTATGGACAGTATGGCTGTTACGTATATGCCGCATCCCATATCCGCTGAAAGGCGGGCTCCGGCATGGATAAAGGCAACACAGGGACGGCTTCGGGCTCCGTAAAAAAACGGGTGCGCCGGTGGCTGTTTTCCGCTGCCTTTTCCGACCTGTGCATGCAGCATGTTTCAGGCCGCCCGCGGAAAGGCGGCTGGCATGCTGACATTAAGGGAACTGAAGAACATGGCGGAAATTGCGCCACCAAAACAAAAAATGCCGACAGCGCGGGAACTCCGGTCAACCGGAAAGCTGATCGCAGAAAAGAAAATAGGGGAAAGCGCCGGGATAGCGGCCTACAGGAACGGTTATGCTGTCTATCATGCGGGCAGGGACGCAACTGTATTCCACATCCATGCATGCAGCGGGTACTGCTATGATTCCGGCAGCAGCCCGTGTGACATTGGCAGCGGGACGTTTGATGGGGAGGCGTGGTACCTGCGTCTTGTGCTTGAGGGCGAGAACCGCCTGTTCCGCAACCTTGCGTCCAAGGAGCAGGGCTGGAATGTATCATACAGCGCTGAATCAGAGGAATGGGGCGCATTGGATTCCGGCACGGAAGGCGCGCTGGACCGGATCATCAGTACGGAAACTGTGGAATGCCTTTTATCCGTGCTGTCAGAAAGGCAGCGGCGGGCAGCTGTACTGTTTTACATTGAGCAGAAAAAAGGGTGGCAGATTGCGGAAGAACTCGGCATTACGGCCTCAGCTGTTTCAAAGATACTTGTGAGGGCACTTGAACGGATGCGCGCCTGTATGCAAAAAAATACAGTGCCTGCGGGCAGCGGGAAAGCATTGCTACTCTGCAGGAACAGGACGCACGTTTGCTCCATATGCTTTTTGTCGGGGAAATGAGAGTTACGGATGCCGCGCTGTCATTTGGGTGCAGCCGGAAAAGTATACGAAAACGGCGGGATAGGATTCCTGGACGGCTCAGTGCAGAAATGGAAAGCCGCGGGATTATCTGCGGATGCTTTTAGCCTGTGTGCATCCACATCCGGATGGTTTATGCGGACCGCTGTTGAAATACTGACGGAATGAACGGCATAATGTGAAAAATGTGCGGTAATAATTTATGATGGAAGCATCTGGGGCATGGCTTGAAAGAGGAATGGCACTGAACCCGGCGCAGACAGAAAAAGCGGCGGGTTATAGAAACAGAATGCCGGCGGAACAGGCAAAGTGTAAAGACTGTATTGCTGTTAAAACGGGTTGAGTTTGACGCGTTCCGAATATAAAATTCTTATGCGGTTGAATTTAAAAATAAGATCGTTGATATTGGTAATTATTGGATAAGCCATATTGCATATCTCTTTGAATTGAGTTATTTATATTCAAATAAAGTAAAAAAGGTATTGATTGTAGTCGAACTTATGGTATAATATACTAGAAATGTCGATAAGGATATTTAAAAATGATAAGCAGTGCATTAAGCAATAGGGTATAAAAGTGATGGATAATAGCAGATTATCTATCAGATATTGATTGAATAATA
>CAOKJJ010000296.1 GCA_948468465.1 uncultured Eubacterium sp.
GCTGAAACAGGAGCTTGAAACAAGGGAATACAGACCTCTGCCCGGTTCAGAATTTACATTGAACGAGCGGGGGAAAGTCCGTCATATCCACGGTGGGCGGATGCGTGACCGTGTAGTCCGCCATGCCCTGTGCGATGCAGTTCTGGGTGAAGCGCTGAAACCATATCTCATTTACAACAACAGCGCAAGCCAGAAAGGGAAGGGGGTTGATTTTGCAAGGCGGATGTTTGAAAAAGATCTGCATAATTACTGGCTGAAACACCGTAGTAATGACGGTTATGCCGGCTTTGTGGATTTTTCAAAATTTTATGACAATATCCGTCATGATAAAGTAAAGGAAATGGTTTTACCCAGGGTGGATGAGTTTTCAGGATGGCTTTTCGGGCAGATTGTTGACACATTCAGAATAGATGTTTCCTATATGGATGATGAAGAATATGCAGAGTGCATGGACAAGAGGTTTGATTCTGTAAAGTACTATGAAAATATATCAGAGGAACTAAGAACCGGGCAGAAGTATATGGCAAAGTCGGCAGATATCGGTGATCAGGTGTCACAGGACATTGGCATCTTTTATCCGGTGCAGATTGATAATTATGCAAAGATAGTCCGGGGAGTTAAAATGTACGGACGGTACATGGATGATATATACATTATAGGGGAAACAAAGGAATATGTTGAATCTGTTATTCAGGGAATAGCAGAACAGGCAAACAGCCTGGGTATTTTTATAAACGAAAGAAAAACACGGATTGTGAAGCTGTCCCAGACATTTAAGTATTTGCAGGTAAAGTACAGTCTTTTGGAATCCGGAAAGGTTGCAAAACGGATTAATTCCAAATCCGTTACAAGGGAGCGAAGGAAACTGAAAGCATATAAACGTTTGTTTGATAAAGGAAAGATCGAATATGGAGCGATTGAGCAGGCGTATAAATCATGGATGGGATCGCACGTTCCCATCATGTCTAAAAACCAGGTAAAAAATATGAAACAGCTTTACAGGGAGTTATTTGGAAAGGAGCCGGAATGGAAAAAGCAAAAATAGTATTTCAAAATGGTATGGAGATTGAAGCCGAGGAAAACGGGAGCAGCCTGATCACGGACAGCAAACCGGATTTTCCAGTTGATTTGTCATCAGTTCTGGTTATTGGAGCTTGTGGGGAACGTATTTTTAAAAATGCGGAAATCGTGGAGTGCGCTTCTGTAGATGGCCGTTACTGGTTTGCGTTCCGCGAAATTTCGGAAGCTGAAAGGGCGGCGAAACAGATGCAGGCTAATATTGAGTATATAGCAATGATGACGGATGTAGATCTGGAGGAGGTATAGAAATATGGAAAAAGAAAAGGCATACAGCAAAAATTATGAAAAGGTCAGGGGATATTATGATGGCGGATTCTGGAATGAAGCGCGTGTAAAGAATGCGGTTACAAAAGGATGGATTACCGAGGACGAATATACAGAGATTACAGGAAACCGTTATGACGCCTGACAAAAGGCATGACATAAATCCTGATATTTGAAAACGATTCATGGAATAGGGACGAAAATGAGTTATCATATTAATACTGATGGAAAACGTATATTGATTGATGAAAATGAGTGCAGTTATTTAGCGGATGAATATATCTGCACTTGCGAAAACAGTAAATATTATATGGATGTTCCACCAGGCGGGCGCTGTTATAAAGGTGGTGGCTGCGAACAGTTTGAAGATGAGACGGATGGAATCGTAGCAGATGATTCCTGAGAGGATCAGAAAAAGGATACAGGAGGGTAAGCCGGAATGGATGAAGACAATTTTTTGGAATTGCTGGAAATTTATATGGATATGTCAGAAAAGCAGGAAGAAATTATATACCGGCTTGGAAAAGTCACGAAAAGGCTGGCCGAAGATTTGAAACTTCTGCGGAATGACCAGCAGTATTCGGAAGAATTGGCAGGGAAGTCAGATGACAAATTGGATCAGGACATGGCGATCATCAAGGAAGTCATGGATCAGTATAAGGAAGTAAAAGCAGAATTAGAGCCGTAAGGCTCTTTTTTTCTGTACTTTTTTAAGAAGGGAGTGGGACAGAATGGATACACCAATTACAAGGGCAGAGCATGACGAATTCGTAGAACGGATAAAGGAAAGTCACAAAAGACTCGAAGATGAAGACAGACGTCAGAACCACAGAATTGATGAGCTGGAAGGGACTGTGCGTCAGATATCATCCCTGGCTACATCAACTGAAAAACTTGCAGTTAATATGCAGAATATGCTGAAAGTCCAGGAACAGCAGGGGGAACGCCTGGAACGTCTGGAAAGCAGGGACGGCGAGATGTGGCGCAAAGTTACGGGATATGCCATTACAGCGGTTATCAGCATTGTAGTTGGATTTGTTTTTGCACAGATTGGTATGTAGGAAAGGGGAAAATTATGTTTAAAAATAGTGTGTTTAAAGTATCCACAGATACAAAGCAGTGGATGCGTGCTGCAGGTATCCGCGCAGTTAAAACAACAGCAGAGGCGGCAGTCGCGCTGATTCCTGCAGCGGCAACTATCAGTCAGGTAGACTGGGGTGTGGTGGCAGGCACAGCACTGCTTTCCGGAATTTTGTCACTGTTAACATCGGTGGCAGGGATTCCAGAAGTAATGCAGAAGGAGGAGCCGTAATATGGGGGTAATGAGAAAAACAGTTCTGGCACACAAAAGCAATTTTGGCGGGACGCGTGCGCTTTCATCCATAAGGTATATTGTACTGCATTATACGGCAAATGATGGGGACAGCGACGAGTCGAACACAAAATATTTCCAGGCACCGGACAGAAATGCTTCCGCGCATTATTTTGTCGATGATGATAGCATCACGCAGTCTGTTCCTGACAATTTCATTGCCTGGTCGGTTGGTGGAAAGAAGTACACTGACTGTGAAAAGACAGGCGGCGGAAAGATGTATGGGATTGCCACGAATGCAAATAGTATCAGTATCGAAATGTGCGATACGAAAAAGGACGGAAAACTCCAGGCAACAGAGAAGACAATGAAAAATGCCGCAGCCTTGTGCATGGAGCTGATGGAAAAATATAATATAGACATAAGCCGGGTAATCCGCCATTTTGATGTGAACGGAAAACACTGCCCAGCCTATTTTATGGATGCCGCGGCCTGGGAAGAATTTAAAAACAGGCTTCATAAGCATAAATTTGAAACAGGCCGGACATATACAGCCACACAGTCCTGTTACCTGAGGAAAAGCGCAGGAACCGGAAAGAATACTGTGCCTTACTGCAGCCTGTCGGATGCGGTGCGCAAAAAATGCAGGAATGCACTCGGTCCTGCGGTATTCAGGAAAGGGAAAACATTCCGGCTTATGAAAGTATTATGCAGTGGGGAGGATGCCTGGGGACAGATGAAGTCCGGGTACTGGGTTCCGCTGGTGTATAAGGGAAAAGTCCGGGCAGAAATGAAATAATTATATTTGTTTTCAGGAAAGAATGTGATCAAACAAAGCTAAGTAAAATTTCAAAAGGCAGCC
>CAOKJJ010000297.1 GCA_948468465.1 uncultured Eubacterium sp.
AAGCAAATGCAGATTAAAAGCAAATGCAGATTAAAAGCAAATGCAGATTAAAAGCAAATGCAGATTAAAAATATAGATTTATATTGCTGTTTATAAACTTTAGACAGAGCCTTGGCAGAAGCTTCTTTTTTGAGGAGATACGGCCAAGGCCCTGTTTGTATTTTCAAATGCAGCGATAAATGACATACGCATGGTTTTACCGCAAGTTGTTTTTTTCTGCATTTTGCTCATGTTCCATCTGGTGCAGTGTTTCCTGCAGTTCCTTTTCATGTTTGCCTTTGGCAAGACGGTAAATTACCATATAACCCCAAAGCAGGATCGGAACAAGTATCGTACATATGACAGAAGCTTTGAACATCACCATTCCGTTGCCTGTATCAAAAACCGCACAAAATAAAGTGATCAGATACATGGTGACTAAAAGCACAATTCCAAGTATGGCAAGTATGCGTTTGATCTGTTTCATAAAATTCCTTTCTGCCAGCTGCAAAGATGCAGTTTGAACTATAAATCGAGTAATTTCCTATTCCGTAAAAAAATTTGAAAATTATCCTTGCGTAAAACGGGACAGAAATTGTCTGGTGCGTTCTTCGCGGGGATGCTCCATAACTTCATGGGGATCGCCTTGTTCCAGAATGCATCCGTCATCCATAAATATCACATGGTTTGCAACATCTCTGGCAAATGCCATCTCGTGTGTTACAATAATCATTGTAGTCTTCTGGTCTGCCAGTTCACGGATTACTTTTAATACTTCTCCGGTCAGTTCCGGATCCAGGGCGGAGGTTGGCTCATCAAAGCACAGAATATCCGGTGTCAGCGCCAGGGCACGTGCGATAGCGACCCGCTGGCACTGGCCTCCGGACAGCTGATGCGGATAATTGTGCATCCGGTCATGGAGCCCCATCTGCCGCAGCAGCAGCTGCGCCTGCGCTTCGATTTCTTTATGGATTTCTTTTTTTCTTGCTTTATAATCCGGTTCATCTTTTGCAAGCAGTTCCTTTGCAAGCATAACGTTCTCGAGGGCAGTATACTGTGGAAACAGGTTAAACGACTGGAAGACAAGTCCGAAATGAAGGCGCTTTCTGCGTATTTCCTGCTCGCTTTGGGCGGATATGTGTTCTGCGTCAAATAACGTATCGCCTTTGACACGGATGATCCCTCCATCCGGCCGTTCCAGAAAGTTTAAGCAGCGCAGAAGCGTTGTCTTGCCGCTGCCTGACGAACCGATAATCGAAACGACCTGTCCCTGTTCCAGAGAAAAACTGATATCCTGCAGTACCAGCGTATGCTCAAAAGTTTTGCGTATATGTTCTACTTCTAAAATTGACATGTAATTTCCTCCTGATATCATACACTAACGAAAATAATCCAGTTTCTTTTCAAGTTTTCCCAGCAGTACAGTAAGGATTCCGTTAAAAACAAGGTAATATACAGCGGTAAAAAACAGTGGCCAGATTGCTCCGGAAATACCGTGAGAGCCTTTCATAAAGGCTTCTCCAGCCCAGATCAGTTCCTGCATGGCAATAATTTGGGCTAAAGAAGTATCTTTCACAAGCGTAATAATCTCATTTGACATCGGAGGAACAATCCGCTTAATCATCTGCAGCAACGTAACTTTAAAAAAGATCTGGCTTCTCGTCATGCCAAGTACAAGTCCGGCTTCTGTTTGGCCTACTGGAATTCCCTGGATACCGCCACGGTATATTTCTGAAAAATAGCAGGCATAGTTCAAAATAAATGACAACGAGGCCGCGAGAAAACGTCCGGACTGGCTGCCGCCCCAAATATGTACGTCCAATGCAAGGCTTGGAAAATAAAAAATGATCAAAAGCTGGATCATAAGCGGCGTGCCGCGTATGACCCAGACAAGCAATCTGGTAACGTAACGCAGAGGTGCAAAGCGGCTCATGGAACCAAATGCAATGATCAGTCCGAGCGGAAATGCACCGAGCAGCGTTACGAAAAAAAGTTTTAATGTCTGTAAAAATCCAACATTGAGTGCTTTGACAACAATTGGAAATTGTTCCAGAAAAAGGTCCATTTACTTATCCTGCTTTCTCTATAGATGTTGCTGTTTAGATGTTACTGTTTCACAACAGCAGCCTGTACGCCATAAGTTTCCGCACATTCCATCATGCTGCCGTCTGCATAGGAAGAAGCAAAAAATTCGTTTAACGCAGCCGCCAAATCAGAACCTTTGCGGAATCCGACACCATATTCCTCGTTGTTTAAACCAACCGTATAAGTAAGGTCTGCGTAACCGGTGCCTTCGCCTACCATAGCGGCAGCCATCAGAGAATCAATAATCGCTGCATCTGCAGTGCCTGCCGCCACTTCCATCAAAGCCGCAGACTGCTGCTGTACCGGCGTATAGCTGAAATTATTGGCTTTTGCCTGTGCTTCCCCAGCGCTTCCTGCTTCTACCGCAAAGTTCAGCTCTTTTAAGCTGTCTGCGTCCTGATACAGATCTGCCTGATCAGAAGGGACAATGACAACCTGCGCATTGTTGCAGTATGCGTTGGAGCATTCCATGGCGCTTGTGACTTCATCCGTTAATGTCATCCCATTCCACACACAGTCGATCGTCTTACCATCCAGTTCCAATACTTTATTATCCCAGTCAATTTCAACAAATTCTGCGGTAACGCCGAGGCTTTCCGCGAAAGCTTTTGCCATATCCGCGTCAAAACCGATCCAGTTGCCGTCTGCGTCCTGGTAATCCATTGGCTCAAAGTTTGTGATGCCAACCACAAGGGAACCTTTGTCTTTGACATAGGCTGTGTCACTGTCAGAAGAACCGGAATTGTTATCAGCTTCATTGTCTGCACTGGATGTGCTGTCTTGTGCATCATCACCGGATGCGGTGTCATCACTATTGTCTGAGCCCGTGCCGGAAGAATTATCTGATGGAGTGTCAGAGTTTCCGCACGCTGCCAGTGAAAAAGATAACATCATAGTAAGTGACAGAGCAATTAATTTTTTCATAGTATTTGTCTCCTTTTTCCTTATTAATATGTAAAAATCCTGTTCCAGACAGATAATACGAGTTGTATCTGCCGGCACTTCATTATAATAGCAGTTCACTAAAGTGAAGTCAATAGAGGATATGAGACTGTATACAAAAGCATTTAAAATAAAAATAAAAAAATAAAATGTTATGAATACTTTTCGGCAAAGCGTCTATACTATAATTAATCCGAAGATGAATTACCCCCAAAGCAATCTTCGGATTGTATGCAAAAGATACAATAAATACTTTATCCTCCCCCAATAGAAAAGCTGCCGTATGGCAGCTTTTCTGATTTAT
>CAOKJJ010000298.1 GCA_948468465.1 uncultured Eubacterium sp.
GCTCCCTCGCGGAGGACGCCGTGCAGGAAACCTTTCTAAAAGCGCTGCGCTATTTTGACCGCTATACCCACAGAGGAAAGTTTAGGTCTTTTCTCTACCGGGTCGCCGCGAATACCTGCATTGATATGCAGAGAAAATACGGCCGTCCCGATATCTCGCTGGAGGAATCTGCGGCCGATCCTTATTATTTTGAACCGGCTTTCGAGGCCGTCCGGTCAGATATGGTACTGAGACAGCTCGTGGCCGGTCTGCCGGAAAACCAGCGGGAAATTGTTCTGCTGCGGTTCGGGCAGGATCTGACCCTTCGCGAAACGGCGGACATGTTAAAGCTGCCGCTGCGGACAGTACAGTCCAGACTGCGTTCGGCCTTGAAAAGTCTAAAGGAGGAGCTTCGCCATGAAAAATGAACCGTTAAAAAACAATTCCCTTTATAAGGAAACAGATCTGAAGCAGGAATTAAGCCGGGCGCTGCATCAGCTCCCATACGAAGCCGGTGATCCCCACTTGCAGGCCACGATTCTGCTTGCCAGAAAAGAAGCCTGCCGGATGCAGACGCGGGAGCGCATTTCCTTTGCCCGCTTTTTAAAAAAGCAGATCCCATTGATCGGCTGGAAGCTCTGGGGCATACAGGGTGTTTTCCTCGCGGCGGCATCCCGTGTCCTCTCTGATTGTTCCGGCTATCTGATAAGTCCTCCGCGTCTTGCCAGACTGCTGTTCTGTTTGTCCGTTGTGGTTTTTATGACTGCCCTGCCGCTGCTTTATCGTTCCATCCGCTGTCAGATGCAGGAAATCGAGGCGGCGTCTCGCTTTTCGTCGGTCAGACTGCTGCTAGCAAAGCTGATTGTCATCGGCATCGGGGATATTTTTCTTCTTGGCGGCCTCCTCTTTACTGCCACAGCCAAAACCGCTTTGCCCGCTGACATTGCTGTCATTTATTTATGCCTGCCGTTTCTTCTGGCGTGTGGCGGCTGCCTGTTTATGCTGGGCCACTTTCCTCCCGGCCGATTTCTTGCAGGGAGCACACTCTTTTGCTTTGCGCTGCTGTTTCTGTTTTCGGTGCCTCTCCGGCAGAGCGCGCTGTTGTTTCACCCGTCTTATCAGGAGGGGCGGATCATCTTATGCGTCTGGTTATCTGTCTTTTGCGCATGCCAGCTCCGCTATATTATAAAGGCTTCCTCTTACGGGGAGCTGCAGATCATCTGATTGAAAATCTGAAGGAGGATACTATGGAATTATGTGTGGAACACCTTTCTAAGCAATTCAAAGATATCACTGCCGTAAACGACGTTTCCCTGCAGATCACGCCCGGCGTATGGGGCCTTCTGGGCGCAAACGGCGCAGGCAAAACTACGCTTATGCGCATGATCGCCGGAATCATGAATCCCTCTTCCGGACAAATCCGCTACGACGGCATCCCCATAAGTGAACTTGGCGAAAGCTATCGGAATGTGTTCGGCTACCTGCCGCAGGAATTTGGCTTTTATCCCGAATTTACCGTAAAAGACTATCTGGAATACGTGGCGGTCTTAAAAGGGCTTTCGGACAGGGACAGCAAGCGGCGGATTCATGAACTGCTGGAGCAGATGACGCTGTCCCATGTCAGGAACAAAAAAATCGTCAAATTATCCGGGGGAATGAAGCGGCGGGTCGGCATCGCCCAGGCTCTCTTAAACGAGCCGGAAATTCTGATTCTGGACGAGCCTACCAGCGGGCTTGACCCCGGAGAGAGGGTGCGTTTCCGCAACCTGCTCTCTGAGTTTGCCCACGACCGCATTGTCCTGATTTCCACACATATCGTCTCCGATGTGGAGTATATCGCCACGCAGAATGCCGTTATGAAGGGCGGAGAGCTGATCGCGCAGGGAACCACAGATGAACTGGTGAAGCTGGTGTCCGGAAAAGTGTGGACCGCGCAGATTCCGATGAGCCGTCTGTCGGAGTACGAGCGCAGGCTGTCCATCGTCAATATCCGCAATGAGGACAACGGCCGGATATCCATCCGTTATCTGGCCGATGCGCCCTGTACCAAAGATTCCAAACCGGCTTCACCCCATCTGGAAGATTTATATTTATGGCTGTTTCCACAGGAAGCCATCGACAGGAGGTAACCCAATGAAAATCAACATACGTTTCCTAAAAGTGGAACTGAAACGAATTTTGAAGACAAGACTGACACTGATTCTGCTGTCCGCCGCCCTGCTTCTCTCCTTCATCATGGCATGGCTGCCCACCACTTTTTCCTACAACAGCTATACGGACGCGCAGGGCCGTACGGTTGAGCTGCAGGGGCTTGCCTCCATCGCTTACGAAAAAGAATTGCAGGCGGATATTGCCGGAACGGTCACGCCCGAAAAAGTGCGGCAGGCCGTGGAAGACTATCAGACATGTCTGGCCAGATACGGCGCAGAAACTTCCTACGATCTTCCCGACGGCGTTTACGCGGCCGAAATCCTGCCCTATGCCCCGCTGCTGCACGGGATCCGGGAAGTTTTTGCCGATCCCGGTTCCGGCATTGCACCGGCCATTTTGGAAATTGATCCCGAAAAAGTGGACGATTATTACGATCTGTGTAGCGAGCGTATCGTATCTTTGATGAAGCAGGAGCAGAAAAAGCATCCCGCTGCGCGACAGGCCGCCGTTGACTTATATGGTCAAGTCTCGAGGCCGTATCTGTTTTTTCCTGGCTACAGCACCGACGCTATGGACTATCAGATTCTCCTTGCCTTTTTGCTCCTGCTTTTCTGCACTGTCATCGCCGCCCCTGTTTTCACTTCCGATTACCAGACCGGCGCGGACGATATCTTCCGTTGCACCAGATACGGCACGGCGAAATTTGCCGTAATAAAAGTTCTGGCCGCGTTTTTGATCTGCGGCGCTGCCTACTGTCTCTGCGCCGCCATTTACATCCTCGTATCAAACAGCCTCTGGGGCTGGGAGTGCACCAAAACTTCCATGCAGATGATGTATTCGATTATCAATCTGCCGGACAAAAACATCGGACAGCTACAGGGATTTGTCGCCGTGTCCGGGCTGCTTGGCCTGTTGGCCGCGACCAGTCTTACCCTGTTTCTCTCCTCGCGAATCAGAAATGTGGTGACGTGCCTGTCAACTGCACTCCTGTTCTGCGTTCTGCCAATTATCATCTACATGGCCCTGCCAGAGGAACTCTCCGTCTGGCTTTACAGTGTCCTGCCCGCAGGGGCGGTCAGCCTGCAGACGAGCATTCTGTATGCCGCCGCAGATTTTAACTTCTGGAACATCGGCCCTTTGGCCGTCTGGCTGCCGCACGC
>CAOKJJ010000299.1 GCA_948468465.1 uncultured Eubacterium sp.
CCGTTATCTTAAGTTCCCACATTTTATCAGAAGTAAAAGAAGTATGCGAGCATATTTTTATTATTTCCAAAGGACGTCTGGCAGCGAGTGATACAACACAAAATCTGATAGAAAAAATGTCCGGGGAACAAGAACTGCGTCTGCTTGTAAAAGGAGAAAAGGATGCGGTATCGCAGATTTTGTCACAGACGAAAGGCGTTGCAGGCATGTCCGTACAGCAGGATAGTGAAAAAGGATGCTTAAACATTACACTGCAGGCAGAGAAAGACAGAGATATCAGAGAGCATGTATTTTTTGCATTTGCACAGGCTGGCATTCCGATTTTGGAAATGACGGCAGCAGGAAAGTCGCTGGAACAAGTATTTTTGGAACTGACAGATCAAAGCAGAAGCCAGATGGAAGAAGAGCCGGTAAATGAGCAGGAGGATATATAAATGAGGGCAATATGGAAAAGAGAATTTCAGGCATGTTTTCAGTCAGTGATCGGATGGCTGTTTCTGGCTGTTACATTAGCATTTTATTTTTTGTATTTTTATGTATATAATCTGTCTTATGGTTATCCTTACATAGCATATTCGCTAAATGCAATCGCGTTTATATTTTTAGTTACAGTTCCGGTTCTTACAATGCGAATCCTGGCGGAAGAGCGTCATGCGAAAACAGACCAGCTTATACTGACGGCGCCTGTCAGTGTTGGAAAAATTGTTTTGGCAAAATATCTGGCGCTGGCGGCCGTATTTACCATAGCGATGGTTATAATAAGCCTGTCTCCGGTGCTGCTTGGCCGGTTTGGAGAGATTCCATATACAGAAAGCTATGTGGCGATTTTAGGCTTTTTTCTGTATGGGCTGTCTTGTATTGCGATTGGTACGTTTGTATCGTCCTTGACAGAAAGCCAGGTTATTGCTGCAGTGCTGACGTTCGTGCTGTTGTTTCTTGGTTATATGATGGATGGGATTACACAGACGATTTCGTCTGGCGGAAATCTGCTCACGCAAATCTTAGGCTGCTATAATCTGACCGCGGGCATGGAGCGTATGACCAATGGACAGCTGGATTTGACGGCGATTATATATTATATCAGCATTATAGTTTTATTTTTATTTCTGACAGTACAGTCGATGCAGAAGAGGCGCTGGTCGGTCAGCAGGAAAAAAATAGGGATGGGGATATTTAATGCAGGATTTTGTGCGGCTGCGGTCGCGTTCGCCACGCTTCTTAACTTAATTGCGGCAGCACTGCCGACAACGCTTACGAATATTGACTGTACGGCATCTAAGCTGTATTCGATTACGGATGACACAAAAAAGATTCTGGCAGCATTGGATCAGAAGGTTGAGCTATATGTTCTGGCATCTGAGACGTCCAGAGATGAGCAATTGGCGGATACGCTTCAAAAATATGAGGAGCTGTCAGATAATATACAAGTCACTTACATGGATCCGGCGGTGTCGCCAAACTTTTATCAGAAATATACAAACGATCCGATTTCCGCAAACAGTGTCATTGCGGTATGTGGTGAGCGGTCAAAAATCATAGACTACAGCGAGGTTTATGAGACGGAGGTAGACTATCAGACATATTCATCCAAAACGACCGGCTATGATGGAGAAGGAAAGCTTACGAGCGCGGTACAGTATGTGGCAAATGAAGACATGGAGACGGTGTATGCTGTTACCGGCCATGGCGAGAGTTCTGTGAGCGGCCGTTTCAAAGAAGCGATTGAAAAAATGAATCTTGGATTAAATGAATTGAATTTGCTGGAAGTGGATGCTGTTCCAAAAGACTGTCAGGCTTTGCTGATCTTAGGCCCGGCATCTGATTTTTCAAAAGATGACGCGGATAAAGTGCAAAACTATTTGGCAGATGGCGGAAAAGCACTGATTACAACGCAGTATACAGAGGAAGCGATGGAAAATTTTCAGAGCATTCTGACGGCTTACGGTCTGCAGCTAAACAATGGCATGGTTATTGAGACAAATGATGGCAATTACTACCAGAACCCGATGTATTTGCTGCCAGAAATCACATATGATACCGTTACTGCGGAAGTATCGGATGACTATATTTTTGTTCCTTATGCCCAGGGACTGACAGAAATACAAGAGCAGGAGGATGATTCCATTTCTTATACGAAGCTGCTTGGTACGTCTAAACAGGCATTTTTAAAGACAGATGTACAGAATATGACCAGCTTTGAAAAAGAAGAAGGAGATATATCCGGACCGTTTACAATTGGAATATCCGTGACGGATTCCAAATCAAATGCGCAGATTTTGGTATATACATCTGCAATGATGTTCAGTGATGACGCAGATTCCCAGGTATCCGGCAATAATTCAGCGTTATTTGCAGCATCTGTCCGAAGCATAGCCGCACAGTCAGATACATCCAGTCTGATCGTCATACCGGTAAAACCATATACGCTGGAATCACTGATGATTTCACAGGGGACGATTATGATTACCGGATTTTGCAGTGTTATTGCAGTGCCGCTTCTTTTGGCAGCAGCAGGCATCCTGATTTGGCTGCGCAGAAGAAAAGCATAGAGGGAGGAATCGTGTTATGCAGAAAAAACAATTGATACAGTTTGCAGCGCTGCTAATACTTATTTTAGCAGCGGCAGGCGCTTATATAGGAATCCGCTCCTTTCAGGCAAGACAGGAGGAAGAAAAAAGCAGACAGGAATCAGAGGCAGTCATTCCATTGACTTCTTTTGAACCGGAGAGTGTGACAGCGATCAGCTACGATGTTGATAAAGCTGTGTACGCTTTTCAAAAAGAAGGAGAGACATGGAAAGCGTCTGACAGTGACATCATACTCGATCAGGATGCCTTTACAGATTTTTTGAAGCAGGCAGGTTCTGTTACATCAGAAACAGAAGTAGAGATACAAGAAGGAGAAGATTATGGTTTTTCTGAACCGGTGCGTACAGTAACGATTACAACAAAAAACGGTACCTCTTCTCTGATTTTCGGCATGAAAAATGAGATGCTGGAACAGTATTATGTAAAGACAAGTGAGAGCAGTAAGATTTATCTTGTAGAAGAATCTGTGTACACCATATTTGATCAAACAACAGAAGATTTTGAACAGGAAGAAACACAGAGCGATGCAGATGCAAATGCAGAAACAGAAGTAAATGCAGATACAGATTCAGAAGCAAATGCAGATTAAAAGCAAATGCAGATTAAAAGCAAATGCAGATTAAAAGCAAATGCAGATTAAAAGC
>CAOKJJ010000300.1 GCA_948468465.1 uncultured Eubacterium sp.
CATAAAATGAGGCAGACAAGGTTGAGGTTGTGAAATCTCAACCTTTTTGTTGAATGTAAAGCAGCAGTTTAAAAAGTTAACATAAAAGGCGAAAACATGAAATATTCTGGAATAGGCGGACAGGCCGTTATGGAAGGCGTCATGATGAAAAACAGCAGCCGGTATGCGGTTGCCGTGCGAAAACCTGACGGCGGGATCATAGTGGATACAAACGAATGCAAAGGCATTCTGGCGAATACGAAAATGAAAAAAATACCTTTCATCAGGGGTGTTGTCAATTTTATGGAATCATTGACGTTAGGAATGAAAACACTGATGTTTTCCGCTTCTTTTTATGAAGACGAGGATGCTGATAAAAAAATGAGCCAGCAGGAGGCAGAGAGGAATGAGAAAAAAGAGTCTGTCATGATGGGAATGACAATGGCAGGTTCTGTTGCTGTGGCGATTGTTTTATTTATGCTCGTTCCGTATTTGATTTCTGCGCTGTTTCAAAGATGGATTTCTTCACAGATGGCAGTGGCGGTGCTGGAAGGCGTGCTGCGCATGGCAGTTTTTTTAGGATATATTTTGTTAATATCCAGGCTGGAAGATATTCAGCGGGTATTTATGTACCACGGTGCGGAGCATAAGTGCATTAACTGCATTGAGCATGGACTGGAGCTGAATGTGGAAAATGTAAGGAACAGTTCGCGTCTGCATAAACGGTGCGGCACAAGCTTTTTGTTTCTGGTCGTCTGCATCAGCATTATTTTCTTTTTATTTATCCATACAGAATCCGGCCTGATGCGGATTGTAATCCGATTGCTGTTAGTTCCGGTGATTGCCGGGTGTGCATATGAAGTGATCCGTCTGGCAGGAAGAAGTGACCGTGCATGGGTCAATCTGGTCAGCGCACCGGGAATGGCACTGCAGAAGCTGACGACAAAAGAACCGGATGATTCTATGATCGAAGTTGGGATTGCGTCAGTAGAGGCAGTATTTGACTGGAAAGCATATCTTAAGGAAATGAAAGAACTGCCATGATCAAGGATGGAGGGATGGCATGATATATAAAAAGGCGATCGATTGGGGAAGCACAGTACTGGATCAGGCAGGTGTCGCAGATGCGAAGCTGGACGCGTGGCGGCTGTTGGAAACAGTCTGCAAAATCAACCTTACTTTTTATTATTCGCATATCGAAGAGCCGATGACGCTGGAACAACAGTCTGAATATGAGATTGCGATTCGCAAGCGTGCGGAACGGATTCCGCTGCAGTATATTACAGGTGAGCAGGAATTTATGGGATTAAACTTCAAAGTAAATTCCAATGTGCTCATTCCAAGGCAGGATACGGAAACGCTTGTAGAAGAGGCATTAAAGATCTGCCAGCCGGGGATGCGGCTTTTAGATCTCGGTACAGGATCCGGATGCGTCGTTATCAGCCTGATGAAAAATGCACATGGAATGACAGCGGTTGGCAGCGATATATCCAAACAGGCGCTGCTTGTCGCAAAAGAAAACGCGAAGCTGCATGAAGTAGATATTGACTGGATACGAAGCAATCTGTATGAAAATATTAACGGACGCTTTGATTTGATCGTGTCAAATCCGCCTTATATCGCCCAGGCAGATATTTTGGAGCTGATGCCGGAGGTACGTGATTTTGAACCGGTAGGCGCGTTGGACGGAGGCGTTGATGGATTGGATTTTTACCGTCAGATTGTTGCGCGAAGCAGGGACTATTTGAATCAGGATGGATACTTGTGCTTAGAGATCGGATATGACCAGGGGCCGGCGGTTACAAACATGATGTGCGCAGCCGGTTACCGGGAAGTAACCGTAGTAAAAGATCTGGCGCACCATGAAAGAGTTGTAAAAGGGCGGATTTAAAAGACAACAGAATTTGGAGGAAAAATATGTTTGATAGATTAGAAGATCTGCTGCTGCGTTATGAAGAAGTCATGAATCAGCTCAGTGAACCGGATGTGGCAAACGATACGAACCGTTTTCGAAATCTGATGAAGGAGCAGAGCAATCTGTCGCCGATTGTAGAAGCTTATGAAGCCTACAAAAAAGAAAAACAAAATATCGAAGACAGTCTGGCCATGCTGGAGGAAGAATCTGATGATGAACTGCGCGAACTGGCGAAAGAAGAGCTAAACCAATCCAAAGCAGAAGTGTCTGAACTGGAAAACAAGCTGAAAATACTGCTGCTTCCAAAAGATCCTAACGATGATAAAAACGTAATTGTGGAAATCCGTGCCGGCGCCGGCGGTGACGAAGCAGCTTTATTTGCGGCAGAAATCTACCGTATGTACGTCCATTATGCGGAAAGCTGCCATTGGAAGATCGAAACGCTGGAAATTGAAGAAATCGGTATCGGCGGCATGAAATCCGTCAACTTTATGGTATCCGGACAGGGCGCTTATTCCAAGCTGAAATACGAGTCCGGTGTTCACCGCGTACAGCGAGTACCGGAAACAGAGTCACAGGGACGTATTCATACGTCTACCATTACGGTAGCAGTCATGCCGGAGGCAGAAGAAGTAGATGTAACGATTGACGAAAAAGATATCCGCATCGACGTAATGCGGGCATCCGGCAACGGCGGCCAGTGTGTCAATACGACAGATTCCGCGGTGCGGCTGACCCATTATCCGACTGGCATCGTCATTTACAGCCAGACGGAAAAATCACAGCTCCAAAATAAGGAAAAAGCGTTTGCACTGCTGCGTGCAAAATTATATGACCTGGAACTGCAGAAAAAACAGGACGCAGAGTCCGAGGCACGCCGCAGCCAGATCGGCACTGGCGACCGGTCGGAAAAAATACGTACGTATAATTTCCCGCAGGGACGCGTAACAGACCACCGGATCAATCTGACGCTGTACAAACTGGATAAGATTCTGAATGGAGATATTCAGGAAATTATAGACGCATGCATTGCCGCTGATCAGGCGATTCGGTTAAGCCGCTTAAATGAAGAAGGGTAATGGAAATGTCAAACGGACTGAGTTTTAAGAATCGGTCCGTTTTTTGTAATTGAAAATGCGTTTTGTGAAATTTATTCTAACCTGGATGAATCAGAAACGCAACATTTTTTGTCATTGTGTTGCGTTTTTTTTGGTGGCTATGTGGACGCCGGGTGAGGGGAAAATGGCCTGGCTTGCGGCTCCTACTCCAGAATGTTA
>CAOKJJ010000301.1 GCA_948468465.1 uncultured Eubacterium sp.
GTTGATGTGGGAAGCGCTGTCTGACACTTCCTGAATGGTTGCCGACAGTTCTTCGGCAAGGGCGGATAAATCGGTCGCGTTTTTGCTGGAAGTCTGTGTGCGGTATAAAACTTCCTCCACAACGCCGCTGATGCGTCCGGAGCAGACCTGAAGCGTATCGAGAACATTCGCTATGGGTCTGACTACAGATCTTAAAATGAGAGATACAGTAATCAGGACAAGGATAATGCAGGCAAGGGTGGATGCCCCGTTTGTAACCATGGAACGCAGATAGACGGAGGCAAGCTGCGTTCTGGCCTGCTCGGTTCTCGTACTGATGGATTCGTCTAAAATGCGGATGCTGTTTTCCACAGCGGTGTTGCAGTCGGCCACGTCACCGTTGGCGAAGGCGTAGGCATCCTGCGTTTTGCTTGCTGCGCTAGCGCACACGAGGAAAACAAGAGAATGCTTCAAAGAATCATAATCGGAGAGCAGCGCGTTGTAGGTGTCTCTGTCGTCATCGCTGATATAGATTTCATAATCCGCCAGCATGCCGTCCAGTTCCGCTTCAGCATCTTTTATGTTGTTGACGAGAGTAATCATGGTGCTGTAGTCGGTAGCCACAATATGCGACAGCGCCATTTTATGTATATTCATGACGGACTGGCGAATCCGGGCCAGATGTGTTTTTCCCGCCATATAGTTATCTGCAATATTTGCGGCATTGTCGTTGACATTTCTAATATTGGTGACTGCCAGCAGATTTGATATGATCGCTACTATGCCAAGCAGGGCAATGGGCAGTATTAAGCGGTACTTGATGTTTAATTTTTTCTTCATAATGCCTGTAACCTCCAAAAGATGTCTGCGCTTTTACGGCGCGGTTATTCCTTCGACCATGGAATCGAGCTGCTCTTGCAGACCCTTTTCTTCCGGGTTTCCGGCGGCCATATTTAAGGCAAATGCCGAGACCGGATCCCAGAAATTACCGCCAATGCGCTGCAGGCAGGAAAACTCTGACTGTTCAAGCAAGGCGGTGATGGCCGGGGAGTCCTGCACGTCGGCAGATTCGGCGGCTTTTGTGTTGGCCGGTCCCTGTCCGCGCATTTCAAAGCGGAGCTGCTGGTTTTTTTCATTGGAAATCCATTCAGCCAGCCGCACGGCCCATGTGTGATGCTCGGAGTAAGCGTTGACGCCGATCAGCTTATAGCCGGAAAAGGATGCCATCTGGATCTGTCTCTCCGCGCAGGTGTAGGTGGGGAGCTTGGAAGCGCCATAGTCTGCGCCCCATGCTTCTTCCATAGCGACTGCATTCCATACGCCGCTGACACCGGCGATCACGGAACCGTCCTGAACGCCTTCGAGGAAACCTTCTTCTACCGTGTTGAGAAAGGCCGGGCTTTCCGCAATGGCGAGCATGGCATTGGCCACGTCTTCACCTTTGATATCGCCTTCTGTCTGATTCCAGGTGCAGAAGTTGGTGATGCCGTCACTGTTTAGTCCGACTTCCAGACCGGTGTTGCCGAAAAAGGAATAGACATACCATGCGGAAGACCAGTCCATGGTAATTTTCTTTCCGTTTTCTTCTGCAATCTGCAGCATACGGTCAAAGGTTTTAATGTCTTCCTGATTGAAAAACTGTTTGTTGTAATATAGAAAATAGCCGTTGTCAGCCGTTAAAGGATAGGCGTAGAGCGTACTTCCCACAGAAGCGGCCTCCACGGCGCCGGGCAGATTTTCGGATTTGATGCGGTCTGCATTTTCGACCGGCTCCAGCGCACCGGCAGCTACGAGTGTATTTAGCTGGTCATCCGCAAAAGCAAAGACGTCCGCGCCTGCTTCCAGATCCCCCATTAATACATCTTTACAGTTAGATTCACTCTGGGCTGTAAATGTAATATGGAAATTGGCCTGCCCTTTGTATTCCGTCTGGAAGTCTTCAATAATTCTGGTTAACAGCGCTTCGTCTTCTTCACCGCCCCAGACAGTCAGTTCGACATCCCCATTATCAGACAGGAGCTCTGTTTCGTCTGTGTCCTCAGCACTGTTTCGCAGTTTCGTATCGGCGTCGGTAATCTTGCTTTCTCTTTCTGAGCCGGCACATCCGGACAGCGACGCAGCCAATATGGCAGTGATAAAAATGGCGTTGATTTTCTTTCTCATAGGTTCCTCCATGTCAGAGCATACGGCGATCCATGATCAGCGCTGCGGAAAAAGGGTACAGCGCCGCCGCCCCGCCTGTTTGCTTCGGGGAAGCTGTCAATACAGGATAGCCCGTGGATATTATAGCGTTTTTCCCTTTTTTCTTCAATATTTTTTGATAATAATTTCATTGCTTTTCCTGACGAAATCTTTATTCGTATGCGGGAAGCATTTAGAAACCTCAAGGCAGACGGAAAACTTCATTACGGCAGTGGGACGTTTGACTATGGGGATTGGAGCGTATGGCTATAAAGAAAGTAAATTATGGAAAATTGGATGTTTATGTGGTAATATGTAGAAGCAAAGATAAAACCGAATAAGAAGCTTGGAAGGAAAACGACCAATGAAATCCATTCGCGTAGTTGCAGCCATTATCTGTGATGACATGGTCATCCCCAACCGAATCTTTGCCACAGCCAGGGGCTACGGCGAGTTCAAGGGGAAATGGGAGTTCCCGGGCGGAAAGATTGAGGCCGGAGAGACACCTCAGGAGGCTTTGCACAGGGAGATTCGAGAAGAACTTGATACGGAAATCACAGTGGGAGAACGAATTACTACCGTAGAATATGACTATCCTGCGTTTCATTTGTCCATGGACTGCTTTTGGGCGCAGGTGAAGGCAGGGGAGCTGGTGCTCAAGGAAGCGCAGGAAGCCAGATGGCTTACAGCAGACAAATTATATGATGTAGAGTGGCTTCCGGCGGATTTGGGACTGATCGAGAAAATTAAGAAGGCGATCAGTTAATGAAATAGTCTTGAAGCAGAAAGGGAAAACATGAAATTTCTACATTTGGGAGATTTGCATTTAGGGAAAACCCTGTTTGATTTTGATCTGGTCGAGGATCAGAGGTATATTCTCGACCAGATTCTTTGTATCGCAGAGAAAGAATCCGTAGACGGCGTGCTGATTGCCGGGG
>CAOKJJ010000302.1 GCA_948468465.1 uncultured Eubacterium sp.
ATCATGCCCTATGGGTACAAAGTGTGAAGCACATCTCACGGAAAGCATTTTTCAAGGATGTACAAGCTGCTTTGCATCCAACAGTTTCTTTATAGAGTCCAGTAATTTTTTGCAAGCCGGATAAACGCCTTGGCGGGTTCAGACAGATAATGTCCTTTACGGTATGCAATCGCAAGCTCCCAGACAGGCTTTTGCGGAAGGTGGAAATATGCGATGTCCTCCTGTTCCAGAGCGTATGTTTCCGGAATGATCGTACAGCCCATTGATTTTTTTACCATAGTATACAAAGTCCGGTTGCTGGCAGTCTCGAACAGAATATCCGGGGCGAATCCTGCCTGTTCAAATAACGGGTCTATGACGCCGCGCAGGGTGGAGCCTTTAAACATCAGGATAAATCTTTCCTGCGCAAACAGTGACAGGTCGATGTCTGCATAGGGGCCGTAAGGAGCCCCGGCACGCTGTGCAAGCGGATGCGTGCGCGGAATGCCGAGCAGAATCGGTTCGGTCTTAATATGTACAAACTGCATGCCGGGCGGCTTATCCTGATCTGTCAGCGTGACAAAACCGATATCCAAATAATCCTGCATCAGCATGGAAAGCTGTTTTTTCACATGGATTTCTTCGGGTTCGATCGTTATATTTGGAAACTGCGCATGAAAGTCCGCGTAAATATGAAGCAGCATTGTCGTGCCGCGTTCCGGAGTCAGGCCAATCCGCAGGGAGCCGGTATTGTTTTTGGCGATATCGTGAATGCGGGCATAGGCTTCCCGCTTTTCTTCCAGCATATGACGTCCGTATGCCAGATAGATTTCACCGGCCTGCGTCGGGCGCAGTTCATATTTGCTGCGGTGAAACAACGGGACGCCGAGTTCTTTTTCCAGCTTTAACAGCTGCTGATTTAAGCCGGACTGTGAAATGTACAGCTGCGCCGCCGCTTTTGTAATGCTGCCTTCCTCTGCGATTTTTACGATATATGCAATCTGCCTAAGATCCATCTTAGAACCTCCGAATAAACATTGTGAACTTTAACTATAAGTTTTACTTAGTGATCCTACAAAAAATAGTAATTTGACTAATTCTTCCTTTCTTTATACAATAAATATATCAATATTGCAAGAGAAAAATAAAAACAGGGAGGATTTTAAAATGCCAAAGATTACGAAGATGGAAGTGTACCCGGTAGCTGGAAAAGACAGCATGGAGCTGAATTTAAGCGGAGCGCATGCACCGTTTTTTACGAGAAACATTGTAATCCTGCATGCGGATAACGGTGAAATGGGAATCGGCGAGGTGCCGGGCGGAGAAAAGATTACAAATGCGTTAAAAGAATGCGTTTCTATTGTAGAGGGTACGGAGATCGCGCAGTATAAGAGCATGCTGCTAAAGGTAAAAGCGCATCTGGACGCTAAAGGTGAGAAAGATGTGCGGGGCAACCAGACGTTTGACCTGCGTACAGGGGTGCATGTAGTAACAGCAATCGAAGCGCCGTGTCTGGATTTGCTTGGCAAATATCTGGAAGTTCCGGTATGTGAACTGCTTGGCGACGGGCAGCAGCGTGACAAAGTACGGATGCTTGGATATCTGTTTTTTGTAGGAGACCGCAAAAAAACAGATCTGCCGTATGATTCGGAGCTGGATTCTGACTGCGAGTGGTATCGCCTGCGCAATGAAGAGGCTCTGGACGCGGAAACGATTGTGGCGATGGCGCGTGCGACGAAGGAAAAATATGGCTTTGCAGACTTCAAATTAAAAGGCGGCGTATTAAAAGGCGACGAGGAGATGAAGGTCATCCGTGCAATGAAAAAAGAGTTCCCTGACGCGCGCATCGACCTGGATCCAAACGGCGGCTGGCTCCTGGAAGAAGCAGTGGAATATGTCAAAGGAATGCAGGGGATTTTAACTTATTGCGAAGACCCGTGCGGTGCGGAGGGCGTATATTCAGGACGGGAGATTGTCAGTGAGTTTCGCAGAAGAACCGGATTCCCGACAGCGACAAACATGATTGCGACAGACTGGCGGGAGGTTGGTCATGCGCTGGAATCACAGGCGGTGGATATTATTCTGGCGGATCCGCATTTTTGGACGATGAGCGGATCGGTGCGGGTTGCGCAGATGTGCCATGACTTTGGCTATACATGGGGTTCCCATTCCAACAACCATTTTGATATCTCTTTGGCTATGTTCACGCAGGTCGGCGCGGCAGTTCCTGGTACATACAATGCCCTGGATACCCATTGGATCTGGCAGGAAGGCAGGGAACGCCTGACGAAGGAACCGCTTGAGATCATAGACGGATGCGTGGTAGTGCCGAAACGGCCGGGACTGGGCGTGGAAGCGGATATGGAACAGATTTTAAAGGCGCATGAGCTGTACAAGGAGCACTGTCTTGGAGGCAGAGACGATGCAGTCGGGATGCAGTATTTAATTCCTGGATGGAAGTTTGATGCGAAAAAACCTTGCCTGGTGCGTTAAGACGCAAAAGCCAGCCGGCGGTCATGTATGACGCGGCTGGCTTTTGGCAGTTCCGCAGACTTTACATGCTGGGTTAGTGGCTGCTTATGTGGCTGTTATTCTTTTATCCTTTTATTTTATCAAGGTATTCTTCTTTTAATTCTGCATATGTTTCAGCAGCATTTTCTTTTCTTGCCAGAAGCATGTACTTTTGAATTTTTCTAAATTCATCCATGGCATTTTTCATGATTTGTTCTTTCGACATTTGCATTACCTCCATATTTTCACCGCCTTTATGATTGATGCAGTTTTTTATGATACAATCATGATAGCGTATGTGATTGCAGGTGTAAAGATGGTTCTGGTCTGCAGGCAGCAGGATTTTTGAATTTCAGGTACAGCAGTTTAGGGCATGTGTATTTTAGCATGTATATTTTAGCATGTGTTTTTTATGAAAAACAGATTGCAGTTTTTGTTAAAAGTGAGATAATAAGGTGGATGGTATCAAATCAGTAACTGGTTGAAAAAGGAGATGCGGAATATGATAAAAAAATTATCAAAGCGTTATCTTAATTTCCCTATAGCATGTTGTTACTACACATAGTTTTACTCATGCTAA
>CAOKJJ010000303.1 GCA_948468465.1 uncultured Eubacterium sp.
TGCAGGAAGCGGAGACGAGGTTCTGGCTGCGTCCGGGATGCAGGCAGACGGAGGTAAATTTGTCTGTGTGGCATAATGGCAGTGGAAGGCTTGCGGTGAAAGAAATTCGTATCGAAGAGAAAAGGGTTTACAGGGTAGTAGTATGCGCAGCAGTGGCCTTATTTATGGCATTTTGTGATTTTTTGTATCTGGTATTTGTAAAGCCGAAGGATGGTGTTTCCGGTGTAAAAAAGAAATGGCTGGCCGCAGTGATTCTGGGAATTACAGCAGCTTCGAGTATGACATATTTTGCGGATTTTTTATATGTTGGCCACGACCTGCGGTTTCATATTTCCAGGATGATTGCTCTGGCAGAAGGAATCTGGGAAATGCAGATTCCGCATCGGATGCAGTTTGGAATGCTGAATGGTTACGGGTATGCTTCACCATTGTTTTATGGAGAACTGTTTTTGCTGCTTCCGGCTGTTTTATATAATTTTTATGTGCCTGCCCAGACTTGCTATCAGGTTTTTGCCGTTGGCGTTAATTTCTGTACCTGCATCATCAGTTTCTGGTGTTTTACGAGAATGTCGCAGGATTGGAAAAAGGGACTTTTTGGGGCAGGTTTGTATACATTGTCTGCCTATCGGCTGACAAACGTGCTGTTAAGGGCAGCCGTAGGAGAATATACGGCAATGATGTTCCTGCCGCTGCTGGTCTATGGATTTTGGAATATCTATACAAAGCAGGCAGAAGAAAAAACAGACATGAAAGACTATTTGCCAATTGTACTGGCCGTATCCGGCTTGATTCAGTCGCATATATTAAGCTGTGAGACGGCAGCGGTTTTTATCATGGGCTTTATGGTATGGAGCTGGAAGAAAACATTCAGAAAAAATGTTTTTATGGCGCTTGTGAAAAGCGGCAGTTTGACCTTATTGCTGAATTTGTGGTTTATTGTTCCTTTTTTTATGTCTATGCGGATGGATGTAAATGTATCTGACAGTTTGAGGGAGATGGAGGGCTATGGAGTTTATCCTGTGCAGCTGTTTGGAATATACCATACGGCATCAGGCACCAGTGCTTATGGGGGCACACAATGGGAAATGCCTTTGTCTTTGGGACTGCCTTTGGTATTGGGAATCATTTTATTTTTAATTGTATATATACTTCAGGATGTATGGGCGCTTTTGCCGGATAAAAATATGAAGGCAGCCAAAACATGTATGTTGTTTGGGATGGCGGCGGTATTTATGGCGTCTGCTTACTGCTGGTGGGATAATTTGCTGTGCATTAGCTGGAGGATTGCAAAGATTACAGGAATGATCCAGTTCCCATGGAGGTATCTTGGAATCGCATCCGTATGGCTTACGGTTATGATCTTGTTTTTGCTGCGGATATTAGAAGCGCATCTGTCAAAAAGGGCAGTACTGGGAGTGATGGTTGGCATTGCAGCAGCCGCAGTTTTTACAGAAGGATATTTTGTGATGGAGTATGTAAATGTGCGGGATGAAATTCGTTTGTATGCAGAGTCAGATCTTGGAACTATGCTGGTGGCGGATGCAGAGTATAAGCTGACAGGAGCAGATTTAGAAGGGTATAAACGGAGAGATTTGCTGTATGAGGAGGGTGTTGAAAATATCAGCTTTGCGTATGCTGAAAAAGGGACATATTATTTATCCTGTGAAAACAGAACCGGAAAAATATCTTATGTGGATGTGCCTGTGCAGATGTATGACAATTATCAAGCTTATATAGATGATGCAGACAGGGATGAGATTTCATTGTCGTATGGGGAAAACTGCAGGGTCCGGGTGCAGCTGCCTGTGGATTTTGAGGGAACCATATGTTTGAAATATGAGGTTCCATTCTTGTGGAGAGTTTGCGAAGTTTTATCCTGTGTGACATTTTTTGGCATCATTGTGCGGATGAAAACCACGAAGAGGAATGAGATTCGGGAATCCTGCGGCCCGCTGTAAGGGAGCTGCAGGATTAAACAGGAGGCTGGTTTTTATGAAGCTGAGCCATCAACTGCTGAATAAGGAGATCTTTTTCCTGGTTTTCATGGGTCAGGTTTTTGACTTTTGAGTTCAAGCTTAAATTTTCCGAAGTCAGACACTGGTTTTTAGAAGTCAGACATTGATTTTTGGAAGACAGATTTTCAACTTTGGCAGAGAGACACTGATTTTCAGCAGACAAAGTATTTAATTTTTGGTCAATCGTATTATGAAGCTTGTAATAATCAGCGCGGGCTTCACATTGCTTGCGAATCATGTAATCAGCATTTAACGTATAGAGTGTTTCAGAAGCTTCCAAAAGGTCAGCGTTATGTTCTGCAATCATTTTAATCTCCTCCCATGTGGCGGCTTTGAAAAGTCTTGCCCAGCAGTCCAGGCGGCAGGCCAGGTCGTGCGGTGTGGCAAGATGGATACAAGTTAAGTCTAACATACGCAGGCTGAATTTGTCACTATAAATCTGATGATTTTTTTCGTTGAGCAGTTTGTAAGAAGCATAGAATTCCGGAAGATCCGGGAAAGGGGTGAAATTTAAAATGCTGATGTGAACGGCGGGTTTGGCAGCAGCGTAATCCATGCCTTTTTGGAGCTGGTCGAAGGCGCGGCAGAGGTAGCTTAAGGAGCGATCTTCCCAGTTGGGGAGGTTTTTGACCTGCATTTCGAGGTTGATAAGTGTATTGTTATTGAAAAGAATGTTGATGTCCAGAATAAAAGTCTTGTTGTCGATGGATGCGCCAAGGTTGATAGGATTTAAAATCTGAATGGAGCGGATGTCATCGGGATGCAGGTCTAAGAGGGAGCAGATCAGGCTTTTCAGAACTTTAGGATTTTTTTGCAGGACAGCGTGGAACATGTAATCGTTGGTCATTTGATAATCAATGGGGCCGGAGGCGGATTGAAATTCGCTGCTGGCGGTGGGGAAAGCAGCAGGTGTGTGATGCTGAGGCATAGGCAGAATTCCTTTCGTTTGTAAGAAGTGGTTAAGCGGAGTATGACACACTATGGAGAAGGCTGGTCTTTATGAAGCTGAGCCATTAACTGCTGGATAAGGAGATCTTTTTCCTGGTTTTCTT
>CAOKJJ010000304.1 GCA_948468465.1 uncultured Eubacterium sp.
GGATGAGAGTCTGCCTTCACTGGAAGAAACTGACAGCCTGCAGGGGTCTGATATGCCGGAAGCATCCGGCAGGCCGGAACCAAAAGCCAGGATGGAGGAACAGGAAGCGGTGAAAAAGGCTGCGTTAAAATCCGGAAGTTTAAGCCAGATTGAGCGGCTTGTAACGCAGAATGGTTCAAAACGGCTGGCACATAATTCTGATTTGCTGACTTATTATGACCGCCGGGGCAAATTTGTGGAAATGGATGAGACAGAAAAGCACCGTGTATTGTTTGGAGATAAAAATATACTGAAATTATAAGGACAGGCGTGTTTAGAGCGCACGAAAAGGAGTGATTACTTTATTATGACGGAAGAAGAAAAACAGCCGGGCTCTGTATGGAGGCTGTTGCTTGCAATAGCAGCAGCTGTGGTAATGACAGTTGGTATCGGAAGGACGACATATGCAATGGACCAGGATGGAATCGGGGAAGATGACGTATTGTTTCCGAATATGTCAGATCCTTGGGCTGCGGAAGTTACTTATTCGATTGCAGTGCGTGAAGACGGAGCCCTGCAGATTATGGACAGCAACGGCGGATTTGTGTATGATACGCTTGTTGTGCTGGTAGGGGGCGGACTGTGTTATGCGGATAAAGAGGGTATGGTTGCCAGAGATCAGATGGTTACATACGATGGCAAAAAGTATTATGCCAAAAAGGACGGCTCCATTGCAGTCAATGAGCTCTGTACAAGGAAAGACGGAAACAAAGTTTTTGCAGACAAAGACGGGACACTGGCAGCTGACAGGACGCTCAGCAAAAACGGGAGACGTTACTATGCAAAGGCAGATCATACACTTGCCAATGACGGTTTTTGTAAAACAGCAAAAGGCAGTCTGGTATATGCAATGGAAGACGGAGAACTGATTGCCGGCAAAAGTTTTCGTGTGAATGGGACACAGTTTTATGCAAAATTGTCAGGCGCCATTGCAATGAACGAGTTTTGCATGACAGAAAGAGGGAGTAAGATTTATGCTGATCATTTTGGCGCGGTAGTAACAGACCGTATGTTTCGGGTCAAAAATAAACTGTTTTATGCGAAAAAGTCAGGAGCGCTTGTCAGGGATGGATTTTATACACTGAAATCCGGTAAAAAAATTTATGCCGATCTGTCGGGCCAGCTGATGGAGGATGAAATATTCGCTGCGGAGGGAGAACGATATTACGCGGACAAAGACGGCTATATTGTAAGCAGCCAGTGGGTAACCGTTGGCAGCTACAGATATTACTGCAGCGCGGCTCGAAATATCACAAAAGTGAAGCATGTATAACAGATAAAAATTCATAGCCGTTCCATGGAAAACAGAAGCGGCTGTAAAAATCCAGTTCTTTTAGAACGTGTCTTCATCAAGGGACATTCTAAAAGCGCTGGATTTTTTTCATACGTTATTTATTTTTATAAAAATCGAATACGGATTCTGTTTTTGCATTCATATTTTCCAGCATCAGGTCCGCCAATGTCAGAGCGGCCATAGCTTCCACAACAACGACCGCGCGTGGGACGATGACCGGATCGTGGCGTCCTTTTACCTGAACCGTAATGTTGCTGCCGTCTTTGGATACGGTCTGCTGTGCGGCGCTGACAGATGGGGTAGGTTTGAACGCGGCACGCAGGATAATGTCTGAACCATCACTGATGCCGCCCAGAATGCCTCCGGCATGATTCGTTTTTTTGCAGATCTTGCCATCCGGATTGTAATAAAAGCTGTCATTGTTTTCCCGTCCGGTAGCATGTGCCGCTTCAAATCCATCTCCGATTTCAAAGCCTTTTACGGCGCCAATAGAAAAGACAGCCCTGGCAAGCTCGCTGTCCAGTTTTCGAAAGACAGGTTCTCCGATTCCGGCAGGTACGCCGCTGATGATGCATTCTATGACTCCTCCGGAAGAGTTTTGCGCTTTCATGCAGGTATCCAGATAGTTTTGCGCTTCTAATGCGGCTGCTGCATCCGGCATGCGAACGGGATGCTTTTCAATTTCGGCGGCATCAAAACGGGAGGGATCGGCCGCAATCGGCCCAATGCTTTTCACATAAGTAAGGAAACGGACACCGAGCATGTCCAGCAGCTTTGCGGCAACAGCGCCGGCGGCAACACGTCCGATTGTTTCACGAGCAGATGAACGGCCTCCGCCGCGGTAGTCACGGAATCCATATTTTTGGTCAAACGTGTAGTCCGCATGTCCGGGCCGATAATAAGAGGCGATGTCGCTGTAATCGGCGGAGCGCTGATTTTTATTGTAAACAGCCATGGAAATCGGAGTTCCAGTCGTTTTTCCTTCAAAAATGCCGGATTGGATTTCTACAATATCATCTTCTTTACGCGGCGTGCTGAATTTGGACTGACCAGGCTTGCGCCGGTTTAAATAGTTTTGGATATCCTGTTCGCAAAGCGGCAGCCCCGCAGGACATCCGTCAACGACGACACCTACGCCGATACCGTGGGATTCGCCCCATGTAGTAATTTTAAAGATTGTTCCAAAAGTTGAACCTGACATAATATTTTATCCTTTTCGTTTTTTTCATATGAGTTGGATTCACAGGTGAGATATCAATGTCATTATACCCTGAAATCCTGGTTAAATCAATCGGAACTTTTCTGCAAAAATCCTTTAAGGAACTGTAAGTAAATAATATGATAAACTTGCGCAGGATTTTTCTTCGAGAGTGCCGCTCAAAAATCAGGCGCATAGCGGGCTATGTAACTGATTTTTGAGTGGTGCTATCGGAGAAAAAGACAAGTAAGTTTGTCATATTATTTGCTTACAGTTCCTAAAACACCTTTGAAAGTATTTTTGGTTGAAAAATGAGAGGGGATATGCTATATTTAGAGCAACCAACAGGAAACTGAGGAGGTATTGCTATGGTGGGAAGAATAGCAGGTTTTATATCTTGTGTTATGTGTGCAATTCCTTTTTTGATTGTTGCTGTTTACAATAAAGACAGTAAAGAACCAATCAATTTTTGGAGCGGAGATACAACATTAAAAGG
>CAOKJJ010000305.1 GCA_948468465.1 uncultured Eubacterium sp.
TAAAAGAAGAGGATTTGATATATCAGAAATTATCCGATGAACTACCAGACGAACAAGCAGACGAATTAGAACGTTATTTTGAAGCAGTTAGTTCAACTTCATCACGGAAAGGAACATTAACATATGTTCAAGGAATGAAAGATTTGCTCATTCTGTTAAAAACTTTGTCGAAGAAATAAAGCTATCTTAATTAAAGCTAAAATTATCGAAAAAAGAAGCCGCCCGACTGCCAAATAACAGAATCGGAACGGCTTTTTCTAATCGAACATATGTTTCACGTAAAGTAAACATTTGTTCCCTTTAAAATTAAGGTTGTTTGATATTGCATATTTCGGCCAATTGTGATTGTGTAAGTCCCTTTTCTTCACGTATCGCCACCATTGTGCGAATCAGGTCTTTTTCCAGTGCAATAGCATTTTGATTCTCTTTGTCGATAGACAAACCGTTTTTTAATTCTTTCCACATGGTCATATTATTCATTCCTTTCCAAGTAATCCTTCAACTTTCTATTAGCTTGTTCTATTTCATGTTTTTTCGTTTTTTGTGTCTTTTTGATAAAATACTTGGAAAGAAAAAGCACAACACAATGTCAATTCTGTCACATAGTATTACACTCTAAAAATCAAACCATAACAAAATGAAACTTAATCGGCTGATAATCCCCTTCACCAACCGGGAGCGGTATGCCTGCCTTCATTAGGGCCGCGCCTGTATAGACCGCGCCTGTGGCAGTATCTTTATAATGCTCTTTCGCCAGCAGCCCTTCCGGATATATGAGATGTATATGTGGATTCGGCTCATTGCGCAGCTGCACGCCGTTTACAATCGTCTCTTTTTTGTCTTTGGATACAATCTGCCAGAGTACATAATCATCATTGCGGAACGGGTCTGAGAGACGGTAATAATCTCCGGTCTGTACGAGATGTTCGATCTTTTTGTATTCCACGATCTGGTTCTTTGCCAGTTCCTTTTCTTCCTGTGTCAGATGTTCCAAATCCAGCTCGAATCCAAATGTTCCGGCGCTTGCTACGACCGCCCTTGTTTCGAATGGTGTTGTACGGCCGGTCTGATGGTTCGGGCATACGCTGACATGTGCTCCCATCGTGCTGATCGGATAGCCGAACGACGTACCATACTGGATTTTCAAGCGGTCAATCGCATCTGTATTGTCGCTGCACCATATCTGCGGGGAATAATACAGCATGCCTGCGTCAAATCTACCGCCGCCGCCTGCGCAGTTTTCAAACAGCAGATCCGGATATCTTGTGACGAGCCTGTCCATCATTTCATATACGCCTAACATATAACGATGAAATACTTCTCCCTGCCGTTCGCTTGGCAAGGCAGAAGAATATACATTTGCCACGCTTCGGTTCATGTCCCATTTTACATAGTCTGCCTCACAGCTGTCCAACACGCGGAAAATCTGCTCCATGACATAATCGCGGACTTCCTGTCTTGTAATATCCAGATTCAGCTGGTGTCTGCTTCTTGTCATATGCCGCTGCGGAATTCTTAAGATCCAGTCCGGATGGTTGCGGTACAGGTCACTGTCTTCCGATACCATCTCCGGCTCAATCCAAAGACCGAACTTCATGCCGAGCGCCTTAATGCGCTTTACAAGCTGCGGCAGTCCGCCTTTGATCTTGGATTCATTCACTACCCAGTCGCCGAGTCCGGAATAATCGGTATCACGTTTGCCAAACCAGCCGTCGTCCAATACAAACATATCAAGCCCGATTTCTTTCGCGTTTTTTGCGATATTGAACAGTTTTTCTTCATTAAAGTTAAAATATGTCGCTTCCCAGTTGTTCACAAGAATCGGCCTTGGAGCGGTTACATATTTGCTTCTTATCAGATTGGAGCGGTAAGCATCATGATAGATATGTGACAGTCCTGATAATCCTTTTGCAGAATAAGCCATAATGACCTCAGGCGTTTCAAATACGTCCCCTGTGTTCAGCCGATAGGAAAAATGATATGGATGTATGCCGATTACAAGTCTTGTCTGCTCCATTTGATCGACTTCGATCTCACAGCGGAAGTTGCCGCTGTAAGCAAGCGCAAATCCATAACAGTCTCCATGCTTTTCGCTCGTTGGACGGTCACACAGTATGACAAACGGATTGTGCTGGTGGCTGGACATGCCGCGTTTGCTTTCCACGGACTGCACACCATGATAAAGAGGCAGACGTTCCGTCAGGCGTTCCATCGCATGTCTTCCATAAAAATGAATGAGGTCCATATGCTTATTCGGATAATCCATCTCCATCGACATCGCACGCTGAATCGTAACCTTCTTTTCCCCTTTATTTTCTACCCGGACAGCCCTTGTAATCACATCCAGTTCATAAAAAACGCCATACAAAAGATGCACTTTCAGATTCGTAATCCGGTCATACAGGACAATTTCCAATGTCTCGGCTTCCTCAGCATTGCCAAACATGCAGGGCAGTCCCTTCAGCGAGTATTTTCCTTCCATCATACGATAAGACTCATAGCGCAGATGAATGGCGTCGCTGCCATCCTCATGGGTCACTTCCATCGCATTAATCCGGTAATCCCCGTTTCCATATCCGGAATATTCCTGCGGCAGCACATCCAGAGAAAATGTACGGTCTTCTCCTGCTTCATATGGATTGCCTGAAAATCCACGGTCCAGACTGATGATACGGTGCGAAGCATCGCTGTCTCCGATATCCGCTCCATAATACAAATGCGCAAGTGTGTCATAGTCTCTTACCTGCATCTGATACACACTGTTTTTTGTATGAAGTTTAAATACTTTTGTCTCTTCATTATAAGTAATATGCTTCATATTTCACTCACCTCTCACTCATTCTATACATTCTATAAATGGCCGGATGCCGCAAAAAACAAGCACCCGGCCGTTGCAACCCGAATTTATTATATTATTTTACCGCGCCATTTACAACCCCATTTAAGATCTGTTTCTGACAAATAATGTAGAACACTAAGATCGGCAGCAGCG
>CAOKJJ010000306.1 GCA_948468465.1 uncultured Eubacterium sp.
TTATCACCGCATTCTATCAAACCATCCGCAAACATATGCTCTGTCAACACATTTGCTATATGCTCTGTCATTCATCGACTCCTCCCACACTGATCACCTTATAGTTTATATTTTTTGTTTCGGCACTTTCAAAATAAAATAAATATCTATTGCAGAATCAGGAATTTTTTAGCAGAATCAGGAAAACGCAAAAAGCAGATACCTCAAATCGTATCTGCTTTAAAACACTTTTATTATTGATCCGGAATCAAAATTGTAAACCGAAAACTGCTTTCATCATATTTGATCACACAGGAGCCGCCATTCTTTTCCACAGCCTCCCGAATATTTTCTATTCCTATCCCATGATTTTCCGTATCTTCTTTGGTGGTAATAAATTTATTTCCAATTATACAAGGCTCTTTTGACAATGTATTTACAACTGAAATGATAATCTGATGGCATTCTCTTGTAAATTTCAGCTTAACAACAGGCTCATTACTTTCAGTGCTTGCTTCGATTGCATTACTAAGCAGGTTTGATAAAATCAGAACAATGTCTTCATCTTTGATTCTCAATTCAGACAAATCATTCACTTTGACAACGAATACGATCCCTTTTTCTCTTGCTTCTTTATATTTAGAATTTAAGACTGCATTCACAATTACATGATTCGCATCGATCAAATCTGTATTTTCTATCATTTTTTCGTTATATTCTTTCAGGTAATGATTTATTTCATCTATCTTATTGCTGCGGGCCAATGCAGCAATAAATGCCATTTGGTTTTTATGCTCATGTTCTCTTTTCCGCTGCTTTTCATAGTTTTCTGAAATCGCCCGATACATCCCCGTTTCATTTTTTACGCGTTCTATTAACAGTCGATTCTCTCTGATCAGCGCTTCCCGCTTCAATATATCGTTAATCAAATGAAAAACCATCAAGTTCATCACAAGCAGTCCAAATGCTATGCAAAGCAGGATATTTTTTTGACTGCTGCTTTTTGGTATTTCAAAATTGGTTAAAAGCGCAATCAATACGACAATTGTAAACGCCGGAAACACAGTAAATCTGGCCCATTCCATTGCTGTCAGCATCTCAGAAGATTTTTTTACTCCATACCTTCGTAGCAGCATGATAAAACAGATCAACAGCATCTGGCTCAATATGCCAATCATCAAATTTATCAGCGGTTCATTCAACCGTTCTATGGTAATGGCAGAAAAGCACTTAGAAATCACAATGACAGCAATATAATCAATCACAAAGCAGATTCCCTGATACAGTATGACCAATATTGCTATTTTTGTAATTCTCTGCCGAAAGATGCCCCACATAAAAAGGATTCCCAGCATCATAATCACAATCTCTTTCAAAACAATATTACTGTCCAGCATCACAGAAACTGCATAGTCCATTACCGTCAGGCATATCCATGCGCCATCTCTATATATTTTTTTTGATATATTACGCTTTTCTTCAAAAGTCTCAATAAACATTCTGCATAGCAGCACATATATGATTGTATAAAAGACACCATATAAATGTGTTTCCATTATATTTCACCTCTGTAGCAGATCCATTCGTCTCTTGTATGAATATATCTTGACTTAGAAATTGCCAGGCTGCTGCCATTTAACAGCTCTGCTTTATACCTTTCCACATGTTCCACGTACCTCAAATTTACCAGACAGCTTTTATGAATCCTGCAAAATCCGGCATCATGCAGCAAATCCTCAATACTGTCTAATTTTTCATACATCGTGTATTTTCTGTCTGGGTTTCCCGCCATATGGAAGATCAGTTTATGTAGATTGCTCTCAACATATAAAATATCCTCGAAAAAGACCGTAACCTTTCCCTCCCGAAATTCAAATATATGCTTATGCTCTACATAATTCAGCTTGTATATAACCGTCTCCAGGCATTCGTCAATTGCTTTTTCTATCCGTTCGTCATCTTTTAAAAGATAGCGTATCGCATCTACCTCATATCCTTCCGGAGCATATGTAATAAAGGCTGTAACGAAAACAATATAAACCTCTCTCGTAATTTTCCTGATTTCTCTGGCTGTTTTCATGCCGTCTATTTCTTTCATGTTTATATCAAGGAATATGATGTCATATTGGGGAATCTTTGATTTTTCTTTTAGCAATTCTATTCCGGAATCATAAATATCTATCCTGAATTTATAGCTTTTACTATCCATATACTTCGCAACCAGTTCTCTTTCTCTAATGCGAAAATATTTTTCATCGTCACAGATTGCAATATAAAACATTCTTCTATTCCTTCCTGTATATGCAGAAACATGTTCATGAAAGAAAATACCTCCTGTGCTTAGATAGTTACTGACACCAATTGTTGGTAATAATCTAAGGAACAAGAGGCTTCCCAAATGAATACTACAACGAACAGGATAAAAATGCAACCCCAAACTATCAATTCACACAAATTGAAACAAAGTTCACACGGCATCGTACACTGGCCGCAGGGCATCTGACCATTACAGTGATGAAGCGGGCATATAAAATACATTCACCTCCGCTCCACTATCATCCATGTGAATCTGTACATAGTAATCCCGTATATAATATGACCGGTTATGCTCCTGCAAGGAATATAATTTCATAGTCTGAAAATCAATCAGGCACAGATTCCTGGGCTGTGCTTCTTCTCCCTCTAAGCCATAGCAGTCCAGCACATTCAGCAGCTGATCCAAACATTCCTGGCACAGCTGATCCTTTACCGTCTCCAAATCAAAAATACTGTTTTCTCCGTAATCAATTTCAACTTCTGAAATTCCACGGCTGGAATCCTGACTAATCTGGAAAAAATCCCCGCCTTCTCCAGTTCCAAACCAGATTCCCTTTTCTATATTGTTTCAAAGCTGCTGAAGTTGATTTTTATTTGAAAAGGAATCGGACAATCCTCATATATTAGAGAGTAAATACTTTTTCTTCCACATTTCTTCACTCGCTATTCCTAA
>CAOKJJ010000307.1 GCA_948468465.1 uncultured Eubacterium sp.
AATTTCTTTTGATTTTTTCAATTATCTACTTGACTTTTAATAGTTGGTCTTTCCTGCCAAGGTACAGAGTATCAGCCGCGCCAATTACAGCACAGATCAGAATAATCAGTATAATATTAATTTTCATAAAACGAACAGCGATAAAAGACGCAGACAAAACAGCGATCGGCAGAACCCGTTTTTTCTGGAAAATACTTTTTCCCATTTTCATTACTACATCACAGATTACGGCCGCTACTCCTGCAAGCATACCTGTCATAGCCATGTTGACAATCGCATTATCACGAAAAGCAGCATAGAAAAAGGAGATGACAGAGATAATGATAAGCGGCGGCAGCACTGTTCCCAATACCGTTATCAAAGCCCCTGCCATCCCTGCTACATGATAACCCACAAGAATAGAGGCATTGACAGCAATCGCGCCAGGTGAGGATTGCGCGATTGCTGTCAAATCCATCATTTCCTGTTCTTCTATCCAGTGCAGCTCATCCACAAACTTTTTCTGCATTAAGGGGATAATAACAAATCCACCGCCGAACGTACAGGCGCTCAACTGAAAAGTCGATAAAAATAACTTGATGAATATTTTTTGTTTCAATGTGCTTCCCTCCTTATGTGCATAAGTATATCACTTGCTTTTCGATATGGGAAATAATATAAAGGTCATAAAACAACCATATCGCCGCTGGTGCTGCCATTCTTGAAAAGTGAGGCGTATTGCGAAAAGCAGGTGACACTTTTGACAACAGAAAGATATGAAACGACTGGCCGGGGCGCGGTCAATTTGTCTGGACGCTTATGGAACAGATACCATTCCAGTGTGATGGACGTGGAAAATCTGGATGCCGGGCAAGAGTTTAGCGAACTGCCTTCTAATGAATAAGTGCATGGAGCCCTCTATCCCCAAAGCACTTATTCATGCCACAGAGCATTTTACAGGAAAAGGCGGATGCTTTGAGATCTTAAGCTTCTTTTACTGTACCAGAGCACCCAGCTTTTCCAAAAATGACTGATAGAATGCCCGTTCCTTCATCTGCTGCCGCTGCACATCTACACTGTTTAAATTCGCCGTAGAACGCGGGTGGTCTAAATCATACAGCGCCTGCTCTGTCACCCTAATTGCCGACTGCACCGTGCTTCCGAGCAGATCATTTGAATCGTTGATTCCTTTCATCCATTTATCTGCCCTCTGTACCATCATCTTCGAAATATGCGTCAGCATACCGTTCCCGGACATTCCAAGCCCGTTCACGCCTGCTTCTTTAGCTGCATCCATCCACGCCTGCTTCACCGCCTCCGGCGCGTGGGCGCCGACTGATGCAAAGGCTTTCTCCTCGGAATTATTTCTCTCTTCCGCGGCCTTCTCTGCCACAGTTTCTTTGAATGACAAAGTTTCTGAGACTGCACTCTGATCTGCTTTCTTTGTTCCGTACCATGCCGGACTTCCCATCGCTCCTATTCCATTAACGCTCATTTCCAAATGTCCTCCATTATTTTATTTATGTGCTGCCGTTATTTATTTTATCGGCAGATTTTTAAGTATTTTGGGATACATGGAACGAAAAGCATATAAAATGGAATGAAAAACCTTCATCCTTTTCTTCAACATAAGGCAGGCATAAACCTGGCAAACAGATATAACCCATCTGGACCGGCGCTGACCTCATGCGGCACGCCTGCCTGCATGATGGATATTATACCGGGCTCATATGGAATAATGCTGCCTGCATTGACACATTTCCCACGCCCCTTTATCACCTCATGCATTTCCAGCTGCGTTTCATGGATATGATCCCCAATCCTGCAATCAGGAGCAATCCGCACCAAATGACAGCTGAACTTCCCCTCAGTGTCCTTGGCCGTAATGATGTGCTTCAGCTCCACTCCTTCAAACGTCGCATGCTTTGACCATCCAATCTCCGCAAAGCAGGCCTCTCTTTCCGGCAAAACCAGTTTTCCGTTGTTAAACACTTCGAATGTATCCATTCTGCACCTCCTATAAAATATGTGATCTGTCTTACGTTTCAATCATATTCTCCGGAGGCAGTCATGTCTTGTAAAAAATTGCCCTGTGCACTTAACCTTATATACTTAGCTCTATCTGTTTTTTTGAGCGCATGTATTCTGACGGGGATATCCCGACGATCCTTTGAAACGCCCTGTCAAAGTGGCTCTGATCATAAAACCCCATTTCTGCGGCAATCCCGCTGATCGTCTTTTTCCCATCCAGCAATCTCTGTGATTTCCGTATGCGGTTCTGGATACAGAACTGGTGCGGCGTCATTCCGATACTGTTTCTGAATTTTCTTATGAAATAATATTTACTGACATAAATATCCGCCGCCAATGTTTCTACAGACAGCTCCCCTTCCGGGTGACTGATAATTTTATCTGTCAGAACCTTAATGCCTGCATCCATCTCTTTCCATCCGTTATCCCGGTGGTGGTAAACCTCCCGCACCGAAAGCAGCAGTCTATCGCCCTGTTCTTTATCGAAAGTCCCCTGCTCTGCCGCCTGCTTTAACAACTCCCGAAGAATTTCCTCTGCTGTTTCTACAGCATTCTCCTCTATAAACGCAGTTCCTATACACATGGACAGCAGACGCGTATCCTTTCCCTGACGCACGGAATGTACCGCATAGGGCGGGAAATGATAATACTGTATTTTGTCTTTGTTTATCTCTGTTTATGGTTATATAAAAGCCTATGTTTCCGGCACTTTTCCCCTCTTTTTTCGTTTGTCTTTGTTTGTCATGGTTCTTTAGATTGAGATAAAAATTGAGATAAATTTGAGATAGAAGAAAACCGCCCCGGCATCCCGGAACGGCTCTCTTTATCAGGTCAGCATATTTTGATTTTGCCTTGCAGATTTTCAAAGGATTCTTTCTTTTTGCTCTCCGTTGCTTCTG
>CAOKJJ010000308.1 GCA_948468465.1 uncultured Eubacterium sp.
CTTTTCAAAAAGAATACTGGAATGAATATATGAAAATATATAATGAATGTTTTTATAAAATGAGAAAGGAGTTAGAGGTTGAGCCAATAAATTTTTATTATGATTATTCTCAGATGAAAGATAAAATAAAGGATATTTTCCTTTATTTGCAAAATGGGGGAATAATAGGCGCAGTTTCCTGCTATGAAAATGAGTTAGATGATTTAATTGTTGAGAAATCGTTTCAGGGACAGGGGATAGGACAAAAATTGTTGTTTTGGGGAATCAATCATATAAAAGAACGGGGCTATGAAGAAATTATTTTGCATGTAGCTGAATGGAATCAAAATGCAGTGAAGTTGTATTTGGAAAATGGATTTAGTATTAAGAAAAGAGAGAGGGTACGTTAAACAAAAATGGTTAATAAAAAGAAAGAACATGCCGAGAGAGGAGAAGAATCATATATGTTAAACTTAAGAAATGAGATAGCAGAAACAATCGGAGTCATTGTGCCTGATACCATACCTCAGGCTGGGTATAGGTTACTGGAATCTGCAAAGGAAGAAGGATATGCAAGACAATACATTGAGTATGATTCTTACGGAGACAAAGTTACTGCTTTTTTGTTGCTTCCGGATAAACGGGATAATCATCCGGCTATTCTCATCAATCATCAACATAACAGAGAGCATCATTTAGGAAAAAGCGAAGTATGCGGTTTGGCTGGAAATCCTTTGCAGGCATTTGGACATGAATTGGCGAAAAGAGGATTTGTTGTATTAGCTCCTGATTCCATATGTTTTGAGGAAAGACGTAAAGATCCTCTCATAGAGGGCTTTGACTTTTGGCAGCATTTTGACGAAATGTGTTATCGGATAATAAAAGGAGATTATTTGATGAAAAAAGTGCTGGATGATGCTATCAATGGGATCACATTGCTTTCTAATCTTACTTATGTTGACAAGAAAAGGATTGGCACACTGGGACATTCATATGGTGGTAATACGGTCTTATTTCTTTCTGCGTTAGATGAACGAATAGCTTTTAGTTGTGCAAGCGGCAGTGCCTGTACTTATGAAAATCGGATGAAAAACAATGTGGGAATTGAAATGGCGAGTGTGATTCCAAATTTCCATGGCAAATACGATATCGATGATTTAGTATCTTGTATTGCACCAAGGAGACTGCTTATTGTTTCTTCTGAAGACGACAAATATTCAAGAGATGCTTCCTATATCGTTGAAAAAGCCAGTCCCGCCTATTTGGAACTTAAAGCCCTGCAAAACCTGCAACACAAGAGATATTCGGGTGGTCATGCATTGACGAAAGAAAGATTCGATTTTATTATAGACTGGCTTTGTTCAAATGCGAAAATTTAGCAGTTTTATAAAGAAAATCGCTGTAAATGCCTATATTAAAGGCTTTACAGCGATTTTTTACATTTCATGGAATATAGTCATTTAGTCACTGCCTTCATCTGACGAATACAAATGACGAATACAAAATACAATCTGTATGAAATTCCAGCTTTTGCCTGGATGGAGCGTCAGGTTTTTGCCGTGTATAAACACATCCTGAAAGGGCACACTACATTTGATATGCATCGTTACATCAGAAAGGACAACGCTGATGTCTGACAGGTATCGTTACATCAGAAAGAGCAGATGTTGCAATTATTTTGAAAGGATTTTGATATATGGAAAGGAGAAGCGATATGGACTTACCATTAGGGATTGATTTTTCAGGAAAAGTAGTAGTGATTACAGGAGCAGGCGGTATTCTCTGCGGAACCATGGCAAAAGCATTTGCCAGGGCAGGTGCAAAAGTGGCGGCGCTTGATCTGAATGAAGAGGCGGTAAAGCAGCTGGCAGAAGAATGCAGGGCAAAGGGACTTGTGTGTAAGGGGTATCAGGCGAACGTACTGGAAACGCAGGCTCTGCAGCAGGTTCATGACGCGATTTTAAAGGATCTGGGGCCGTGTGATATTTTGATTAACGGAGCGGGCGGCAATCATCCAAAAGCGACGACCGATAACGAGTATCATCATGAAGCGGTCGATGGGCAGAAGACTTTTTTTGATCTGGACGCAGCGGGAGTGGAGTTTGTATTCCAGCTGAATTTTCAGGGAACGCTCATACCGACGCAGATTTTTGCGAAGGACATGGCGGATAAAAAAAGCGGGTGTATTTTAAATATTTCTTCCATGAACGCGTATATTCCGCTCACAAAGATACCGGCGTATTCCGCTGCAAAGGCGGCTGTTTCGAACTTTACCCAGTGGCTGGCGACGCATTTTGCAGGAACGGGTATTCGCTGCAATGCGATCGCGCCGGGATTCTTAATATCCAATCAGAACCGCCGGCTGCTGTTTCAGGAAGACGGTACGCCGACCGCGCGTTCCAAAAAGATTTTAAACGGTACGCCGATGGGACGATTTGTGGATGGAGAAGAGCTTTTGGGAGGCGTATTTTTTTTGTGCGATGAAAAAGCGGCCAGTGCGATTACAGGCGCAGTACTGCCGATCGACGCCGGTTTTGCAGCGTATTCTGGCGTATAATTTTTTTCTGGCGGGGAATACTGAGAAAAATACAGACGAAGTCAGGTGGATCCATCCGCCTGCAAGCCGTCTGAAAGAAGGAGAATCAGTATGACACAGCAGATGGGAAGTCAGAGCCTCCAGTTTGCGGAG
>CAOKJJ010000309.1 GCA_948468465.1 uncultured Eubacterium sp.
TTTCCATTCGATCCGGATGAGTCTTCTTATCCTTCGTCATGTTGTAATTACGCTGCTTGCATTCTGTACATGCCAATGTAATTCTTGTGCGCACAACTTCCACCTCCATTAAATTCTTTTAATTTTAGGCATAAAAAAAAGACCTACTTCCATCGCCCACTAAGAATAGCACGATTTTAGCCGTTCGTCAACATCTTTCTTGAAAAATTTATACAAGCTGCCGTATTAAGCAAACTCGCTTTTTCTCCGATATTAATATGTATAAAAGATAATCCGAATTGGGGGCATTTATGGATTATCTTTGTGGTTTATTCTCATGACACCATGCAACAGGAAAAGGATTTCACAAGCAGATCAAGGAGGAAGAAAATGAGCATAGCAGGAATCAGCTCTTCGCAAGGCATAAAGAGCGGCGTCAAGACAAAACTATCCTCTCGCGACAGTTATGAAAACAACATTAAAAAGCAAATTACTGCACTGGAGGAAAAAGTAGAAGCGCTTTCCAATGACGACGAAATGCCAGCCGAAGAAAAAAAGAAGGAAAAGCAGGCTGCACAAGAGCAACTGCAAAATTTAAACCAGGAATTAAGAGAATATCAGATTCGTAAGCGCCAGGAAGAAGCTGAAAAAAAACGCGAAGCAGTCAAAGAAGCGTTGGTGTCTGCAAACGAGGCCGCACAGCAGGACGACAGCGAAGAACTACCGCTTTTCAAAGGACTGCGCGGCGAGGAAGCCGGCATTATGATTACACTCGACACTACCAAAGAAGACCTCGCCGGCATGGTGCGGGTACGCAAAGGCTTAGAAGGCAAACAGCGCACCGCTGATACCGAAGATGAAAAAGCCATGCTGCAAAAAAAGATCGACCGTGTGTCCAGGGGCATCGGCCAGAAAATAACCTCTGCCGGGCAGACGGTTTCAGACCTGCGTAAAAAAATAAACGCTGACGACAAGCCTGCTCCGCCAAAGACAGAAAAAAAACAAGAAGAAGTGTTCTGGGCAGAACCAAAATCATCTTCTTTGGATCCATCGGTCAGCGCAAAGAAAACCGTACTGCAAAACGGCACTGGCAAGCTGTTTAAAGACAATGTTTCATTTCATATAAAAAAATAAATGGCTAAAAATGATTCACAACCCGAAATAATTAACAATGTGAAATATTTTTCCTGGAAAGTATAATCTATCCAGGTATATTTTCCGATAAACATATTAAATGGATTTGATATGCCCATGCAGCTTTTACTGCAATTTCACGGAAGAAAGGAGGGGCTTTTTTATGGCATCAGTAATTAATTCCGCCTATGATTATTATTTAACAACTTATGGCTCGCAGCATACCTCGCGTTACGATTCCCATAAGAGAGAGGATTTGCGCGACACCGTCAACAAAATAAAAAAAATAAATAAAGAATCTCCTCTCTATAAGGTTAAAATATCTGGCGATGTCCAGAAATTTGCCATAGATATCAAGGAGAACGCACGAAACATCAAAAATATCGTCGCATCCTTTTCTGAGGACGAAGCAGGCATCGGCGCTGCTTTTGAGAAAAAAATAGCAATTTCCAGCAACCCCGAAGCCGCGACGGCGGAATATGTAGGAGACGCTTCTTCGCTAAATGAAAGCGAAGGATTTGAGCTTGAAATCATGCAGTTAGCTTCCCCGCAGACAAACGTCGGCAACTTTATGAAACGCGGCGAATACGATTTTTTGCCGGGCAGTTATTCGTTTGACCTGAATATGAACTCCAATTCTTATGAGTTTCAGTACAACATTAATGTCGGCGACACGAACGAAGAGGTGCTCCAAAAGCTTGCCCGTCTTGTAAACAACGCACATATCGGCTTAAAAGCAGATATGCTGAGCGGTTCGCAGGAAATGGCTGCGTTGCGTCTGGAATCCAATCAGACCGGCCTTGCCCCTGATGAATCGTCGCTGTTTCGCATTGTACCTGAAAATACGCACGAATCACGCCAGGCAATGCAGATCCTCGGCATCGACGCGGTTGCCGCTATGGCAGAAAATTCATCGTTTTTGTTAAATGGAACACCACACAGCTCGTATTCAAACACATTTACCATTAACAACGTATTTTCAATCACATTAAACGACGTAACACCAGCAAACCAGCCTGTAAAAATCGGCTTCAAGCCAGGCGCCGAAGCCGTAACCGACGACATCCAGTCATTGGTCGATTCTTTCAACTCCATGATACGGATCGCAGAACACCATTCCGGTATGCCGGCATCAAACGAAAAACTATTAAAAGATATGGGCAACGTTGCAAAAACATTCTCATCCTCACTCGATCCGATCGGGCTGTCCGTCTCAGATAAAGGAATGATCGATGTAGACCGCACAAAGCTCACACAATCCGTTGTATCCGAAGAGGCAGACCAAAATATAGGTGTCTTAAACCGCTTTAAGGATGCCATTGGCAGGAAAGCAGACGAGGCCTCTTTAGATCCTATGAATTATGTAAAAAAGATACTTGTGACATACAAAAATCCTATTTCTGATAAAAACCTTGTATGTCCATATATTTCTTCTATCTATTCTGGAATGATGGTAGATCGGATATGTTGATGAAAAAATCTTATACAAATATGAAAAGGCTGTAGTATTTGACAGGGATACCTCTTGCGTCGGATATTATGGCTTTTTTAAT